>DRIF01000177.1 GCA_011052825.1 Thermoplasmatales archaeon | reverse complement strand
TTGAATTATGCAATTCCATCTGCATCAGGAAGTTATCCAACATATCATTGGAATTTGGGAACAATTTCTGCAGGAGATAGTGAAATAATAACAATAAATGTAAGTGTTGCAAGTGATACATCTGGCATAATATACAACAATGCAAATGTAACAAGCGATACCTATGATCCATACACACCTAACAATGACGCAATTGAAGATACAATATCGTACATACCTGGAATGCTTTTGATAACAAAAGAAGACAGCCAAGACCCTGTTTCTCCAGATGAAATATTTTATTATGAAGTTAGGGTTGAGAATCTGGGAGGGACAGAAATAGAAAATGCTGTTATAAAGGAAGTATATGATGAAAATATAACATTCATTTCCTCAAATCCTCCTCCAGCATCTTATCCTGATACATGGATAGTTTCTCTTTCACCTGGAGAAAATTTCACCATAAATATTACTGTCAGAGTGAATAAACCTCTTGATAATGGAACTATTCTGATAAATTATGTAAATGTAACATCTCCAACTTCATATAGTGAGGCAATTGAGACAACAGAAGTTGTTTCATCACCTGAATTGCACATTTCCAAAGAAAGTATACCTGTTTATACAGAACCTGGCGCCACCATACTTTATAGGATAAGAGTTTCAAACAATGGAACAATGCGTGCAACAAATGTTACTGTTGAGGATGTATATGATGAAAATATTACAGTTATTTCTGAATCTCCTCCTTCTGTTAACCAAACATGGATTTTTGATGAACTGGATGTTGGAAGTTTCTATGAAATTGAAATACAGGCATTAGTTTCAGGAGATATTGAAGAGGGTTCTGTTATAATCAATTATGCAAATGTTACGTGTGACCAAAATTCATATGATGAAACAGAGGTATATACCTACATTCGCTCTTCTCCACCTTGGACTTACAAAAAATTCAATGGATTGGTTATAAACCATACTTTATGGCAGACAGATGGAATGTATATCTTGCATTATATTCCACCTTCAACAACAATTGATTTGGTGGCAGTTGATAATGAGTCTGGAGTAAATATTACAATGTACAGAATATTCAAATGGCATGATGGATGGAAACTGCTTTTTGACTGGGAAAAATATGGCATAACTTTTCCATATCCTCCATATTATCCAATAAATCTATCACAGCTTGGCATCCTTTATAATTACACTCCATGTGGGAAATATCAGATAGAATTTTACAGCATAGATAATTCTGGAAATGTTGAAAAGGTTAGATGGAATGATGTTTTCGTAGATTGTTTTACTCCAATTTCTCAGATAGAAAAAATAATCCCTTATGAAATAGCTGGAAGAGAGGTTAATATTACTGTCAATGCAACAGATTTGGGTGTTGGCGTAGAAAAAGTTGAACTTTATTATAGGTATAGCGAGGACAACACAAGCTGGAATGGCTGGATTTTATATGGGGAAAAGACAAACAATTTCATATGGTTGTTCAACGGCAACTATGATGGATATTATGAATTTTACAGCGTTGCTTATGATGAAATTGGAAATCATGAACCATTGCCAAATTCAACAACACCAGCCAAAGCCAAATGCAAACTTTTCTATCCATGGGATATAAATTATGATGAGAGGGTTAATGCCTTGGACATTTATATTATCATACAACACTGGATGCAGACGCCAGGCGATGCAAACTGGTATGAAAGAGCAGATGTAAACAAAGATTCGATTATAGATGGCGAGGATGTAATGGCTGTTATAGCCCACTGGACAGGATAATTTGTCCGTAAGTGAATAATAAAAATTGGAATTTATGGTGAGATGTTGTAGAAATGCTTCTTCCAGATTATTTTATGTTAGCATTGATTTCGACAAACCTGGATATCATGTTACAATTTGATATGGTAAAAATTTAAAAACAACGGGGATATTACTTTTCATGAAAAAAATAATACTTGTTGTTGTTGCCTTACTTATTGCTGGATGTATTGGTGGAGAAGAAAAACTGGAAGAGGAAAAAAAAGTTTTGATTATAGTTCCACCTTATGATTTTAATTATGATGAATTTATTGGAGTTAAAGATTCGCTTGAAAAAGATGTTAAAATTGTTACAATGTCAAGTGTTGAAGAGCCAATTAGTGAAGATGGAAAAAAAATAGTTGTTGATGTAGATTCTTCAAAATTTGGCACAGCTATGGCAAGAATAAACATTTCAGAATATTCTGCATTTGTTTTTATTGGAGGAAGAGGCGTTAAAGCATATTTTGAAGATAGAGTTATAGCAAGCATAATAAAGTATGGTTTTGAAATGGGTATACTTGGGGCAATTGGAACTGCTCCTGTTATTTTAGCCACTGCTCATACAGAAACTGTTTTTGAAGGAAGAAATATGACTTGTGACCCTTCACAAATTCAAAATTTAACAAAGATGGGTGTAAATTATGTTGAGGAAAATGTTGTTGTTGATGGGAATATAATAACAGCAAGTGGGGCAGATTATGCACAGGAATTTGCAGAAGCAATAAAATCTAAACTTTCTTAACATAAGACATAAGATTCACCAATCTTAAAATATTGTTAAAACGTCACAGAATTATCGCAAAAGCAAAATCCGAAAAATGCAAGAAATTGTTGTGAAGTGAAATTTCATTTATGTGAAAAACGTTTTTAATATCAAAAATTCCATTTTTGACAACACAATATTCATTATTGGTTCCTTTTAATTCCTATGAAATGAAAAGAAAATGAATATGGTTATGGAGAGCCATTACAATTAGTTGAGAAAATCGTAAATATTCTAAAAATATTTATCTCTCATGGGGAGCAATAAAAAAATTATAACCATCTTTTCTTTAGTTTTGCTAGTATTGATTGTTCTCTCAGTTTTTGCAGAAGAAAATGAACCCCAGCTACCACCAGGATAGAGTGAGATACAGTATAGTGGGACAGGTTATTGGGAACTAACTGATAAAAATCCACCGCCTGGATTTGAAGGGTATTTTTTGGCGGCGAGTGGGAAAAATCATCGATCAGATGTATTTGATGTTGAATGCTTTACTCCTCCAATGAATATGACAGGTGAAAGCAAGATAACTATTCATGTATTTTCAAATTTTATGGGATTTGTTGGGATGGCAACAATGTGTACATATTCTGGCGGTATTGGAGCAGGATACAAGGAGGAGACGCTTTATCTGTGGCTTCCTGATATCCCTAATCCTAATCATATATGACTATCGTTTAACCGGTCAACATATGCACATCCAGAGGAAGTATATGTCGGATTTTATTATTCTTCGCAAGAATTTTCAGGACCTGTAGGTTTTGCAGTTGATACTGTTGAGATATATGGTAAAAACAAATATATTATGGAAAATTTCGATGTAATTGATTTTAACCCCCCAAAAAGCTGGCTTGTTTATGAAATAAATACATACAAAAACTATGTTTCTTCTTTCACAGAATTTTCCATATTCGCAGAGGATGAAGAGGGAGAATATAATATACATTTCCTCATAAATGGACCAGAAAAAAGCAAATTCTATCTTTATGGGAAATACTATCACTGTAATGGAACAGGGTATACAGGAAACAGAAACATGCCTGTTTCATTTCAGTTGAGAGATGAAAAAGGACATGCTCCTGAAGGAATATATACCGTAGAATTCTGGGCAGAAGACGCATTGGGGAATGTTGAAGAGAAAAATATAAAGGAATTCATAATAGATACTAAATCTCCAGGAACTGAAATTGAGTTTAACAATAAATTTGGAGAATTTATCTCTCCATTCATAGAAATATCATTTAAATATATAGATGGTGATTTTGGAGTAAAAAATACGCTTTATAAGATAGATGATGAAGCATGGAAATATTTTTTAAGACCATTTAAAATTGGAGGAGAAGGAAAACACACAATTTGTTACTACAGTTATTGATAAGATCAACAACAGAGAAACAGCTAAATCCTGCGAGGTATATGTAGATTCATCTCCTCCATTTACCACAGCGAATTTAAATAGCAGATTGGTTGATGGCACAAAATGGATGAGGAAAGGAGAGAGAGTAGAATTTATTGCAACTGATAATGGAGCGGGAGTAAAGGCAATATACTATAAAATTAATGGAAATGAATGGAAAAAATATGAGATGCCAATTGTCTTGGAAAAAGAAAATTACTCAATTGAGTTTTACTCAGAGGATAATATTGGAAATATAGAAGCAAGGCAATATCTAAACCTTTCTGTAGACTCCTCTCCACCAAAAATAAAAATTCTCTCACCCAAAAAACAATGTTTCTATGTTGCAGGAAGAGAAGTCATGCATCTTCTTGGAAATACAAACAATATTTTCATAATAGGAAAAACATTCATCCAGGTAGAAGCTGTGGATGAGAGTAGAGTTGATGAATTAAATATATATATTGATGGGAAACTTAAATTTAAAAAAATTGGAGAAAAAACTGAATGGATTTGGAATGAAAGAGCATTTGGAAAGCATTCAATAAAAGTGGAGGCAAAAGATTTATTTGAAAACAGCGTTTCAGAAGAATTAGACATATGGGTATTTAATATAATTTGAGGGAATGTAAATTTTTGAATAAACAGAATAAACTATATTTCAATTGAGTTTTTTGAGTTCATATCAATTTAATTGCGACAGAAAGTAATAAATATTCAGATTTAATAAAATAAATATGAATAGAAAAATTATTGTTTTGAGCTTGGGCATAAGTTTGCTTATTTCACCAAATTTTCTGGCACTACAAGATACTGAACCACCAGTCATAACAGATGTGGAAATAAATCCAGAAATACAGATATCTGGAGGATATGTTAATATAACTTGTGCTGTATCAGATAATATCGAAGTTGATACTGTTAAGTTAAATATTACATATCCAGATAATTCCACATACAATATTACAATGCAAAAAATGCCTGTATCACCACATTACGTTCCATCTCATTTTTACAACTCTTCTTATGCCATAATTGGAACATATACATTTTACATATGGGCAAATGATACTTCAGGAAACTCAAATATTTCTTCACTGTATACATTCAACATCACCAATGATATAACCCCTCCAGAAACTTACATATTAAATGGACCTTCTGGAACAATTTATTACAACGATGTCACATTTGAATGGACTGGAACAGATGATTATACCCCAACATCGAATTTGCTATATTCTTATAAGCTTGAAGGATATGACGTTTCATGGTCAAGCTGGACAAATCAGACAACAAAAACTTATTTTGATTTACCAAATGGTTCATATAATTTTATGGTAAAGGCAAAAGATGAAGCAGGAAATATTGATCCAACTCCAGCTACCCGTTCATTTAAAATTAAAACAGACACAAATCCTCCAGTAATCTCAGATGTTGAAGATTTTCCAGATCCACAAATAGTTGGCGGATATGTTAATATAACATGCGTAGTAACAGACGACTTTGGAGTAGATAGCGTTAGAGTCATAATAAAATATCCAAATTGCTGTACAGTTAACGAAAGCATGGTCTATATACCATGCAATGGATATTACTATACCCACGCTTATACAGTTCCTGGAATATATTACTATCACATATGGGCAAATGACACCTCAAAAAATTCAGCAAAATCTTCAACTTATACTTTTGAAATTAAGGCAGACACAAATCCTCCAGTAATCTCAGATGTTGAAGATTTTCCAGATCCACAAATAGTTGGCGGATATGTTAATATAACATGCGTAGTAACAGATGATTTTGGAGTAGATACTGTAAAAGCTGTAATACTTTATCCAGATAGCACAAAAATAAATGTTAGCATGAGAAAAATAGGTAGAAATACATATTTCAAAAACATGAGTTATACAGTTCCTGGAATATATTACTATCACATATGGGCAAATGACACCTCAAAAAATTCAGCAAAATCTTCAACTTATACTTTTGAAATTAAGGCAGATACAAACCCTCCAACAGTTATTATTGAGAGACCAAAGAGATTTTTATACATAGCAGATAGACCCATAATACCGACTCTAATAAAGCCGGTAATTTTCGGTAGAATAACAATAAGGGTTTTTGCAAGAGATTATGAAAGTGAAATTGAAAAAGTAGAAATTTATATTGATGGAAGGTTGAGATATAGTGCAACAGAACCACCATATATATGGATGTGGAATGAAAGAGCGTTTGGAAATCATTTGATAACTGCCATTGGCTATGACAAGGCAGGCAACAGCAACAGGCACTTTTTAGAAGTGTTTATTATGAATCTTTAGAATAAGATACAGAATTGCTATTGAAACAACAATTCCTACAAAATCAAATCCTCCTGTTTTTTTCTTTTCTGATAGTGGATGAAAATTTTCCATTGGAATTTTATCGAAATACCAGTAACTCCCTTCCTTCAAATCTATGTTCACAGAAACATTTTCTATACTCTTGAAAAGCCATGGCAAGTTTATTTCAATTTTATTTTTCTCAATTCTAAATGTGCAGTTTTCCGTTATTCCTCCTTCATCATCATAATATACAAAAATATGTCCTCCATTATAATATACTTTAACTATTTTCTCCGGGGTATATATATTGAACTCGCAGTATATACTTTTCCTCATTTTTCCCAGAACTTCTGCTGTTAAAATTGTATGCCCATTTTTTTCTATAACTGAGGAATAAATTAAATCTCCATCTGGAAAATCTACTTTATTTCCATCGCTTGAGCAATCTCCTTTTTCATCATATGCTTCAAATCCCTGAAATTCTGCTGATACTGTAGTAGATATTATAAGAAATAAACCCGCGACTGCAATCATATACTCTTTCATTTTAATCCATAAATTAAATTCCTCAGGAACATATAAATTATTCCTCCAAATATTTCAGAAATTTTGTTTAAAAGGGAATTAAAGGTGAACTTAATTTTTATTTCCAGTGGTTCAGACCATTCACTTTGAGAACCGTATTCATCTTTTGCCTTAACCTTTATTTCATAAGTGCCTCTTTTATCCCATGAGTGAGATGCGTTAACTTTCTCTCCAGATTTATAGGGACCGAGCCAATCTGTTACACTTCCATCTCCCCAGTCAAATAGATAGTATATATCATCTCCATCTGGATCAGTTGCTGATGTTGTGAATGAATATTCAATCCCTTTCTTCCCAGAGGTAGTTCCTTCTGGTTTATCTGGTTTATTTGGTGGAAGAGAAGGAGATGATATTTGCAAAGAGGGATCTCCAAAAGCCTGCCATTCCTCAACTGTTTTGTAATCCAGTGCACGCCTTGCTCCAACTTGGTTCAAATAACTGTTTACTGTTTCTCCCCATATTTCTCCAAATGTTTTTGCCCCATTTTTATATGACTTGAAAGCACCAAGCTCCATAAATCCAGATAAACCCCTTATTGTATAGCTTCCTGAATATCCCCAGCTCAGAGCGGAATTGCCTATTGTTGCTATCGCTCCTCCATTTTCATTTGATACAAATGTCCATCCAAAACAGTTGGAAATTTCATCAAATTTACTGTTTGAACATGCATCTATTATAACAATTGGAAGCTTTTCACTATTTGTTAGTGCTTCTATGTTTGAATTCTTATAACCGCCATATGGAATCCATCCCTCTTTGTTATGAGGGTGAGTTGCCCATGATGTTGGGGTTCCATGTCCTGAAAAACTCACAAATCCCGCTCCATTTTCAATAGCAGAATTTATGTTTGATGCATACTTCACCTCATTGTTTGAAGCCCATATTTTTATTCCATTGTATCCTTCCATTGTATCCAGTATTTTCTGTCCAATATACTCTCCTTCATCTATGTCTTCATCATCATTTGGGGATGTATCTCCTCCAATAACAACAACATTCGAAAACCATGGTTCTCCATATGCCTTCATGTTTTCATATCTTATTATTTTTTCAACTGCCGTTCTAACCTCATTTTCATCAACGCACGCCAATCTGCCAACATAAACATCAGGATATAAATCAACATCATCTGTTGAACCAGTATTTTGCCAATCATATTCACCAAATAAATCATTATTGTTTGTATCCCAGCTTGAAAATTCCTCATTTTCATCATATATATCTGCATAATATAAATCACTCACAAAAACTTCATCGTCTATTATTTCATTTCCATATGCATATGTAATATGGGTGTATCTAACTGGAAACTCATCTTTTCCTCCAACGAGCATTACATATCTAATTCCCCATTTTTCAATTGCATCCTTTATGTAATATTTTATATCCTCCTGTTTATCTCTTCCATTCATTGGAATATTGTTTAGGGTAACGAGTATGGAAGATACATTATTGTTATTTTTGTGTTCTATAAGGGGCGAAAGTTCATCAGCAAACTCTTCTGGAGAGAGAACAAGTAAATCATATTCTTCATTAGATACGAATGTGGATTTAGGGAATACCTCCATCCTTATTTTTATATTCTCCACGTATTGAACAATGTTTTCCTTTGGAACATATTTCATTGGATAAACATATAGATTCAGAATTGTTACATGCTTTCCATTTTCTATCCCTCCTCCTAGGGAATATGAGAACCATTTTTCTGGATAGGATGAAAAGCTATTGTATATGCTTTCGTCCTCTTTCATTTTATGATCCTCATTTTTCATATTCATAGGGAAAGGTATGGCAGGCACTATTTTTCTATTCAATCTAATTTCTTTTACTGGAGAATGAAAAACATCTATTTTTCCTATTTTTGTTCCCAGAGGAAAGGTTATTTTAATTGGTTCAAATGGAAGGAGGGGTCTGCCTGCCTCTGCTATATAAGAATCTATGTTATCTATTTTTGCCATCAAATACCTTCCATTTTCATTAAAATGTGGTTCAGAAAAAACTTTTTTTATTTCAATAATCTCTGATTTTGAATTTCTATCTTCATATGCAATTGAGATGGTTACTGCATTTATTATTAAAACCATCAGCACAGAGATAGATATAATTTTTGATTTCATGATGGTAAAATACTCCCCATTTATATATTTTTTTACGGCGTAATATTTTCAGATAATGAAATAAGGAGAATAAAAATAAGAATTGCAACAAAAGAAATAAATTATAGAACTTAATACATAAAAGAAGTGATTAAATGAAGAGGTTTGCTGTGACGCTGATATCACTCATGCTTTTCTTGCCCGTAGCATATGGAAGCTGGCTTCCACCACTGAAAATTTCTGAGGAAATTTCTCTTCCAAGACCAACCATTGCATCATATGGAAAAGAGATATTCATTTTCTGGAAGGGTAAAAATTTAACATACTGTACAATTGAAGATAAAAACATAACTTCATATAAGGTTTTGCAGGGAGTAAATGTTGACTCTTATTCCCTATATTTTGACGGAAGGAACTTTCATATTTTATATTCATCAAATGGTTCACTTCATTACATAAGCTTTAATAAAGAAGGACATATTTTGAGAAGAGCTTCTCTAAATACCATTTCGGCAATTGAACCTGATTTAGTTGTAGATAACAAAGGAAATATTCATATGGTATGGAGCGAGGATAGAGGAGATGGCTATCAGATATATTATGGAGTGAAGCCAAATGAGACAGGTGCAAATTTTTCAGAGAAAAAACTCACTTCCTCTAATTTATCATCAAGAAGACCAAAGATAGGAGTTGATGGAAATGGCTTTGTCCATATTTTATATGATGAGGCATCTCCAAATATAAGAAGAGTTGGTTATTTTGAGATTCGTGGGGGGGAGGTGGTTACAGAAAAAATACTTAAAGAAGAGAATGCATACTGGACCGCATTTGATATAGATAAAAAAAATATTTTGCACATTGTATGGCAGGATGGATTATGTGGGAAAGCAAACATATATTATATGGAAATGGGTCAAAATGCTTCGTCAATTTATAAAAAAATAATTTCTAAAGGAGACGATAAAAAACCAGATATAGCTGTTGATTCAAATGGTGTTACTCATATAGTGTGGAATACTGATAAAGAGTTATTTTATGCAAGAATAGATGAAGAAAAGAATGTTAAAGTTGAAAAAATAGTTTCAATTAAAGACCCAAGATATCCTTCAATAACTCTGGATTACAACTTAACTCCATATGTGGTTTTTGAGAGGTGGGAAGGGGGAGAGAAACCATATTCATTATATTATACCTATAAAACAGGAGAGGAGGAAGAAAAAAACACACCTCTTTTTTCTTACCTCCCAATTCTTGCTATTATATTTGTAATTTATATTATCAATAAAACTAAGAAAAAAATATAAGATTTGTATAAGATTTTGTTTTTCATATCAGTTTATAGGATGATGTTTTTCCATACTATTTTTATAGGATGAAGTATTATTTTTATAGAGTGAAGGTATACCCAATTCACCAAAGAATTTATATATCCCTTTTAGTATACATATTTGGAGGCAAAACATGAAAGGGAGAAATCAAGATATGTGGATTATGAGGAGAATGGCTAAAGTAGCGATGGTTTTAGTAATAACTGCAGCAATGATACTGCCAGCATACACATTTGCAGTGGAAGACTCTAAAGTTAAACCATCAGAAACAGCTTTTATTGATGGAAGAGCAATTACAGTAGAAGGAGACAAAACAGGATTGACTGAACCATCATCAAAGCCAATGACAAGAGATTTGAACCCAACAAGCTTGAATAAGGAAACAGGAGCGGAAGGTCCCTCACCTTCAAGAGATATAGAAACAATTTTGACAATGGGCTTTGAAGATGCATGGCAATCTGTAGATCCAGATGGAGATTATGACGTACCTGATGTCGGTTGGGATATTGATGGATTGTGTACATGCAGTCAGTCAGGATATCCAGAGTTATACCACTACTGGGGACAGTATGATGCGAGCATGTATCCACTTCCTCACAGTGGAGATTACTGTGCTGGATTGTGGTGGAGTGATGGAAGTTGCGGAGACTATGCACAGGATGAATGGATTAAAACACCAGTTCTTGATTTGAGCAATTATGAGAATGTAGTTCTGACATTCTGGGGCGTATGGAATTGGATAGATGCACCAGGAATGGGAGACAACTATTATGTTATGATTTCAGACGATGATACAACTTGGTATCCAATGTTGGATATTCTAACAATACAGGAAGGAAGTGGAGGACCAGGTGGTTATGGATGGTGCTGGAATGAATATCAGGTAGTTGTAGACATCTCTGAAAACATAACAAATCTTGGCTTGGATCCATCAACTATACAGGTAGCATGGAATGCATATGGAGGTTCTGGAGATACTTTGTATGGTATAATAATGCTTGATGATATAGAAATAACTGGAGAACCAACTGGTGGACCAGGACCAGGACCTGGAGAACTTGAAGGCAATGATATAGCAATTGTAGATTTAACACTTGATGGAAAGAGCATTCAGTTGGATAAGGGAGGTTGCAACAGATTCCATCCAGGAATGCATATTCCTGATGTTGAGGTAATAAATCAGGGAAATGTTAGCTGGGTGTATCCAAAACCAGAAGGAATGCCAGATGAGAACTGGGCTGGAAAGAAAGCAACACTTGCAGCAACAATATGGAAGGAAATAAGTGAAGTTGAATGGGAACAGGGATTTGAAGATAATATCCTTGGAGATTTCATGGTTATTGATGAAGATGGAGTTTGTTGTGACTGGTGGAATATTTCAACACAGCGTGTGCATTCTGGAGAATATTCAATGAAGTCAAGCAGATATGCAGAATATATGCCTTGCCAGGATAATATACTCCAGACAAGGAAGCCAAATGACATGAGCATGTATGACGAAGGCTATTTAGAATTCTGGTTCTGGGTAGAAGGAGACTGGGTAAACACATACTGGCCATATGACTATGGTTATGTTGAAGCATCAGATGATGGAGGAGAAACATGGCATTTGCTTGCATTCGATATTTATACATATGATGCTTCATTAGATGTTGATGTGCAGATTGATTATGGAGTAACAGAATTTTACTCACAGTCAGAACAGTGGGATACGAGTGATTGGTTAAAGGCAAAAGTTGATTTGAGAGATGCTGGTTTAGAGCTTACTGACGAAATGTATTTCAGATGGGTATGGCATAGTGACTGCTTTGTTGAGAATGAAGGATGGTATATTGATGATGTAAGGAAGGTAGGATTGATACATCAGGGAGAAGTTATATGGCAGGCATACAAGCAGGTTAATTTATCTGCTGGAGAGAGCAAGCATCTGCAGTTTGAATATCCAGATTTGTTCTTGGATGCAGAGAAACATCATGCTGAGATATACTGGTATATGGTTGAATTCAAGAATATAGATGATAATGCATCAAATGATATAAAGAAGGATCCAATTATAATTGAAGATTGGCATGATGTTGGAGTAATTGATTTGGCAATTGATCCAACCTATCAGCAGGCACCTGGTAGAGTTGATCTGGAATCAGTAACAATAGATGCGGTCGTACAGAACTTTGGAACATATGTCGAGGAAGATGTTCCTGTTGATTTAACAGTAACCAATTTAGTGCATCAGACAGTATATTATGAAGACTTTGAAGCAGGAGCGATGGGATGGGAACATGGAGCATTTGGCGGACCAGACCTATGGCATAGAACATCTGATGATGCATACAGTGGAAGTTATTCAATGGGATGTTTTGATGATGCTGGCTTTTATGACAACAATATGTATATAAACTATCTGCTTGGTCCAGTTATTGATTTTGAAAAACTTGGAGCAAAGGGAGCGGAATTAAGCTTTTATGCAAAATGGGCTATGGAATCACCAAATGATGTATGGCTCATATTCTTATATGACCCAACATCTAACTATATATTGTTGCATGGTCCTCTTGCAACATATTATAGCAGAGATATAGGATATGAAATTCATCATCCAGATGGAGGAGCGTTGCCAGAATGGTGGGGTCCAACCCACAACTGGGGATTTGGTCAGGGAGGAACATATGGAGACTTCTTCAAGAGAGATTTATTTGCAATGATGGATTACTGGATGAATGCATATCCAGGAGTAATGTTCTTAGATGGATATAAGTGTGGTATTGGATTTGCAATATACAGCACAGATGAATCTGGATGGGTAGAACCAGATAATCCAGAGAAGTGGAGTGGATTGTTCATTGATGACGTCAAGATAGATGCCCTGATACCAAATAATGTTGTATATGAGGAAACAACATATATAGATGAACTTGAAGACCAGGATTCAACAGAAGCAATACAGTTCAGATGGGGTCCAATTGATTATGGTAACTATATAATAGAAGTTAATACGGATATGGAAACTGACCAGTATCCATATAATGACGAGATGGAAGGAATGACTCATGTATATTACATTAAATGGTTAGATGAAGTTGAATATGAACAGGATGAAGAAGGAAATTACATACATGATTGGACAACTGAAGATTTGACTTCTGAAGAAGATACACACTGGCATATTGAGCCAGTTAAGTGCGGACGTTATAACGTATTGGCATGTGGTTACTGGGATGATTGGGGTAACTACCTCTATGGAGATGGATGGGATGAGGCAGTTCAGCCATGCGATGCACCATGGGATTTGTCACTGGCAGAAGGAGTTGTCCTTGAGTTTGATTACTGTGCTGAAATAGAGGCAGGATATGATTTCATATATGTAGAAATTAGCGATGATAATGGACAGACATGGGAGCCAATATGGAGTTATACTGGAATAAGTCCAGATTGCTGGACACACGTTGAAATACCAATATATGCAGAAGATTTATCTGACCAATGGTTGTTCCGCTTCAGATTTACATCAGATGAATCTGGACATTCATCAGGAATATTCATTGACAAGGTGATATTGGAAGAAATACATGCTGATTATGTCGAACCATACGATATGCTATATGAAGAGTTCACAAAGCCATTGATACCACCAGGATGGGATCAGATACAGTACAGTGGAACAGGATACTGGGAAATAACAAGTGCGACATACTACAAGCCATATGGATACAGTGGCAACTTCCTTGCAGCAGATAGTGACACTCATTCAACAGATGTGTTTGATGTTGAAGTTTTCACACCTGCTATGGACATGAGCGGTGCAACAGGAACTGTTACAATACACTTCGGTAGGAACTTCCAGGACTATATGGGCTATGGATATGCAGAGGTTAATGTTTACTCCGGCGGATATGGACCTGGCTATTTGGAGGAGAACCTCTGGAGTCAGGGTACTGATGATCCAACTGGAGGAGTTGACACATGGTTCTATATTGACCCATCAACATATGCACATCCAGAGGAAGTATATGTTGGCTTCTACTATTCAACTGAAGGAGGAACATGGGCATGGAGCTTTGCTATTGACAACTTAGAAATATATGATTCATCAACAACATATCTGGAAGAAGATTTCGACGGTGGAGCAGCAGCATTCCCACCAGCAGGATGGACAACAATAAAGACAACAGATGAAGTCAACTATTATCCATGCTACTGGGATTATATAAGCTACTGGTCACACAGCCCACCATCTTCAGCTGGCTTATGGTGGGGATATCAGCCACAGGATGAATGGCTTATATCACCAACAATTGACTTCTCACAGCCATATCAGTATACACTTGACTTCTGGACATATAATTATGGAGAATATCCAGGATACTGGGAAGGAGATTATGTAATGGTATCTCCAGACAATGGAACAACATGGATTACTTTAGATAATCTATATGAATCTGCACCACCATATCCAGGAGGATATTTACCTGCTGAAGTAAACTATGACTTAACACCATATGCTGGAAATTCTGAAGTTAAGATAGCATTCTGGAGATGGACAGGAGATCCAAATAATAACTTAGGAATATGGTTCGTTGACGATGTAGAAGTAATTGGCGGTGGATACACACCCGGCTCTGAAATAAGATGGATATTCAATGATGATTTCGAGCATGGCTGGAAGTGGTGCACACCACATGCTCCAAAAGACTTGTGGCATGTGCAGGAAGCAAGTGGCGAACCACAGGTTCCATATGGACCTGGAGAGAGACCACCATATTCAGAAGCAGTCAATGGAAGCCAGTTCTGGAGTGATGAGAAACTGCATGAAGGACATTGGACATACATGAACTTGATGGACAACTTGCTCATATCACCAGAATTAAGCTTATACCAGGCATATGCAGCACAGTTGGTATTCTGGGCATATGGAATAACACCTGCAGACTACGACAGCTTATTTGTCAGCGTAAGGAGAATTGTAGATGGAGTTCCACAGGAATGGGAGACGCCATTCATAGTTGACCTTGCACCAGGATGGAATGAATACCGCTTAGACTTGAATCCATGGGTTGGACCAGACAGTGTTATACAGATTGCATTCCGCTTCATATCTGACTACTACAACACATTTGGAGCACTTGGAGTTAAAGTAGATGACATAAAACTTGACATTAAACCAGATGAAGTAGCACCAGTAACAACCTGTTCATTATCTGGACAGATGGGCAATGAGGGCTGGTACACAGGAGCGGTAACAGTTGATTTGACAGCAACAGATGATTTATCTGGAGTATACCAGACATGGTATCGTGTTGATGGCGGTTCATGGACACTCTATGAAGGAAGATTCAAGGTATCAACAGATGGAGAGCATACAGTAGAATACTATTCTATAGATAATGTTGGAAATGTTGAGACAGTAAAGAGCTGTTCATTCAAGATTGATGCAACAGCTCCAACTGCAAGCATTACAACACCACAGGAAGGATACATATACATTATGGGAAGACAGCTCTTCAAGAACCCACTTGGAGGAACAATAATAATAGGAGGAATAACATTTGAAGCAACTGCAAGCGATGCAACATCTGGCGTTGACTATGTACATTTCAGCGTTGATGGAATGGACTATGATGATGCATCATCACCATACTCTGTATACTGGCATCATTTCGACTTCCTGCCAAAGACATATACACTGACAGTAACACCATACGACATAGCAGGAAACTCAGGAAGCGGTGTATCTACAACCTTCAAGCACTGGCTATAAGCCACCTTCCCCCCTTTTTTATTAATTTTTTATTAATTTTTTAATGAAAAGAATTTATATTTGAATTTCTTTATTTTTTAATGAAAATAGTGCCAGATACTTCAGTAATAATAGATGGAAGAATAACTGAATTGGTTAAATCAGATAAATTGCAGAAAGCAGATGTTGTTATACCTCTCGCTGTTCTCGCAGAGTTGGAATATCAGGCAAATAAGGGCAGAGAGATTGGCATAAGTGGTTTAAAAGAGATTGTTGAACTCCAGAATTTGAGCAAGGAGGGAAAAATATATATTCATTTTCATGGAAAATATCCAAGCAAGGATGAAATAGAATATGGAAGAATAGATTCAATAATAAGAGAAGTTGCAGAGGAAACTGGAGCAACATTATTCACTTCCGACAAAGTACAGTCACAGGTTGCAAAAGCAAAAGGTCTAAAAGTTTTTTACATTCCTCCGCTACATGAAGAGAGAGAGCTTGAAATTTTAAAATATTTTGATGAAAAAACAATGAGCGTTCATTTGCGACAAGATTGCAAGCCTTTTGCAAAAAAGGGGAAACCAGGAAAATTTAAGATAGTTGAATTGAGCAATGAAAAGTTAACTGAAAAAAAACTATCAGATATAACTCATCAGATAATAGAATATTCAAAAAGAGATTCAGATAGCTTCATTGAAATAGACAGGAAGGGAGTTACAGTTATTCAGTTAAATAATATGCGTATAGTGATAGCAAGACAACCATTTTCTGACAAATTTGAAATTACAGCAACACGTCCAATAGTCAAGCTTGAACTTGATGACTATAATTTAGATGAAGAAGTTAAGAGAAGATTGTCAAACTACCATAGAGGAATACTTGTATCTGGACCACCTGGTTCAGGAAAATCCACTTTTTCACAGGCAGTTGCAGAATACTTATACAATTTGGGGGCAATAGTCAAAACAATGGAAAATCCTCGTGATTTGCAGGTTAGAGATGAAATAACCCAATATGCTCCTCTTGAGAAAAGAATGGAGTTAACAGCAGATATCTTATTGCTTGTGAGACCAGATTTTGTTGTTTTTGATGAGGTAAGGAGAGGAAATGATTTTAGAGTTTTTGCAGACATGCGTTTGGCTGGAATTGGACTAATAGGAGTAACTCACGCCAATCGTGCTATAGATGCGATACAGCGCTTAATAGGAAGGGTTGAGCTTGGGATGATACCTCAGGTTGTTGATACAGTCATACATATAGTTGGGGGTGAAATAAAGGAAATTCTGGAGCTTGAATTCACAGTTAAAATACCTCATGGAATGGAAGAAGCAGATTTAGCTCGTCCAGTTATAGTTGTAAAGAATTTTTATACTAAAAAATCTCTTTATGAAATTTATACATATGGTGAGCAGGTTGTTGTAATGCCTATTTCAGAGCAAAAGAAAACTCCATTGCAAAACATGGCTGAGAGACAATTGAAGCATATAATAGAAAGATATGGTGGGGGTAATGCAAAGGTGGAGATAAATAAAAACTCAGCAAATGTTTATGTAGATGAAGAGAATATTCCTCGTTTAATAGGCAAAGGGGGAAAAACAATTTCATCAATAGAAAAAGATGTTGGAATCAAAATAAACGTTCTTCCTATAAAAAAAGAGCATGAAGTTATCCCGAATATAATAAAAAGGAAAAAGAACATTGTTTTAAAGGTTGGCAAATCATATTCTGGAAGAAATGCCAAAATAATTGCAGATGGAAAAACAATTCTCACAAAAAAAATCTCCGACCAGGGGGACATAAAAATAGATAGAAAAAGCAAAGCAGGCAATAACATAATAGATGTAATTGCTTCAGGAATGAATATTGTGGTGAGAATAAAATGATAGAGGTTGTTACAGCAATTTTAAAGAAAGATAAGAAAATACTTATTTTGAAGAGAGGAAATAAGGTGAGAACTTATAAAGGAAAATGGGCGGGAATATCTGGATATATAGAGGAAAATGAAGAACCACTGGAGAGAGTAATTAAAGAAATTGAGGAAGAAACTGGATTAAAAAGGAGCGAAATTTTTTTTGTTAAGAAAATAAAACCAGTTCAATTTTTTGATGAAAATGAAAATATTCAGTGGAAAGTTCATCCCTTCCTTTTTGAAGTTAAAAAAGATGAAATAAAAATAGATTGGGAGCATATTGACTATAAATGGATAAATGTTGAGGAAATTGATGAATACGATACTGTTCCGAAATTGAAGGAAACTATTCATCTTCTCATGAAATCTTCAGGTCAATAACTCCATGTATTATATGCGGTGCATATGATTTTATTCTCCTGTAAAATAAAACATCGACTTTCTTTTTGTATTTCTTGCAAATTTTTTTTATTTCTCCAAGAATTTTTTCTGGAAAATCTTCCTCTCTGCATTTTTGATGAAAATGGATTATTCCCTCATTCCTTAAAATTTCAATTGCATATTCCAAAAAATCAATTGAATTGAAATATCCCATTATAACTCTATCTGCAACTCTGCGTGGAGCAACAATTCTGCAATCCCCAAAAATTGGTTCAACTAAGTTGTTAACTCCATTAAGGGAAATATTCTCTTTCAAAAATTCATATGCAATGGGATTTATTTCACATGCATATACCCTCGATTTAGAATAAACTGCTATAGGCAATGTGAAGTATCCAATTCCAGCAAACATGTCAACAACAACCTCTTTTTTTCCTGCAACCTTAGCCATTCTTATTCTCTCATCTATGTTTCCAGAGGAAAACATTATTTTTGAAGCATCAAATTTGTACTTTATTCCATTTTCAACATGAACTGTTAGAGCATCATTTCCATAAACGAAATTGAAAACTGGTTTTCTCTCCACTCCTTTTATTCCCTCAACATCTTCCAGAACACTTTTGCATTTAAGCACCTTTGCATAAACTTCAGCAACTTTTTCTTTCTTCTCAATTTTATCCATTTTTAAAATAAGAACATCTCCAAATTTCTCCCATTTTCTAGGAAGATTTTTAAAATCATTCTCAGAAATTTTTTTTCTGAGCTTATTTTTTATTTCTTCAAATGGAACAAATTTTTTTCTGTTAATATACTCATTCTGTTTCACCACTTCAAAATCAATTTCAATATTAGGAATTTTTTTCACTGGTATCTCAACTTTATCATCATATCTCTTTATTTTTCTTGTATCATCAAGCAGAGAAAGCTCAATCAGCACTTTTTTTGCTCTTTCAGCCATTTTTTTATCAACAACTATTGCAATTGCCACATTTAATAATAAAATCCATGAAAAAGTTTTTTACTCATTTTCTTAAAATTATAGGGAATAAGTGGAATATCAAAAATAAATGTTTTTTCATAAAATGTATGGCAACTCTTGTTTGATAATCAATATCTCCATATTTATTTATAACGTCAATTTCCTTTTTAATATAATCTGCAAAAAAATTAAAATCTTCATTTTCCATTTTTAAAAAAATTTTTCTTGCAATCAAACATTTTTTTAACTCTTTCCCAAATTTTTTCATGAAATCTGTTCTATATTTTTTAAAATTTTCAAAATTTTCTGCAAGAATTTTTGCAGATAGCAGAGAAGCATATATTCCTCCTCCGGAAGTTGCTTTAACAAATCCAGCAGAATCTCCAGCAAGAACAACATTTTTTTTGTAAAATTTTCTCATTCCAACTGGAATGAGAGCTGACTTTATGTTTTCAGCAGAAGCATTTAACCTTTTCAGAAAAACGCTGAACCGTTCTCTCAATTTTTTTTCACTACTCCCTGTGCCTATTCTCACCTTTTCTCCATCTGGAATAATCCATGAAAAAAATCCAGGAGAAATTTTTTTATCAATGTATACATAAACGAAATCATCATCAAATTTTTTCTCGCTTTCTCCCTGAATTGCATTTATGTAATCAATTCTGCCCATTTCATATTTTTCAGCAACAAAACTTCTTGCCCCATCTGCGCCAATCAGACAATCAAAATCTATCTTTTCTTTTCCAACCAACTTTTTTTCATAAATTTTTTCAACCTTAAAACCCAATTTATATTCAGCACCCTCTGCCATTGCCTTTTCAGCCAGTTCTTTATCAAACCTTTCTCTGTCTATAACATATGCGTGAGTTTTATCCCCTCCAATGCATATTTCTTTGCCATTCGGAAAAAAAACATAAGCTCCTTTAATATCATTAAGAACAGATTCAGTTTTTGATAATTTTATAGCTCTCCAACTCACCAATCCACCACAAACTTTCTTTCCTATCTCCCTATTTTTCTCCAGCACTACAACTTTATATCCTCTTCTTGAGAGTTCATATGCTGACATGCTTCCAGCAACGCTACCTCCCACAACCGCCACATCAAATCGCATCACATTTAAGTAATATATGTATTTAATAATAATGGCTTTCAAAAAAAATAAGTTTCAATATCTTGCAAAATTTGTTGTAGATTCAGAGGGAAAAAGAATTGGAGAAAGCATATCAATTTTTGAAGATATGCTCATAATTAAAAAAGAAGAAAAATTTTATGCAATTCCCTTTAAACATGTTGAATTGGCAGGAAATGAAATTCATATAAAAGGGATAGTTCAGTGGGACAGGGCTGAAAATCTTGCTAAAAGGTGGAAAAATGCTCAAAATGGTTATAGTGGTAAATGATGATGTGGAAATGTCATGTGGAAAGATGGCCGTTCAGGTTGCTCATGCATCAGTAGATTGTGCATTCAAGTTATATAAAAAAAATTCTGCCTTGCTTAAAAAGTGGATTAGAGAGGGTCAGAAAAAGGTTGTTCTTAAAGCGGACGAGCAGGAAATTTTTAAAATAGAAGAGAAGGCAAAATCAATGGGAATTTTGTTTTCAATAATAAAAGATGCTGGACTTACGGAACTGGAACCAGGGACTCTGACAGCAATAGCCATGATAGGAGAGGAAAAAGAAATTGATAAAATAACTGGTTATCTGCCATTAAAATGAAAAAGGAAATAAGAATACTTGGGATAGACGATATGCCATTTTCATTTGGAGATAGAAATGTAGATATTATTGGAGTTGTAATGAGAGGAGGAGTTTATCTTGAAGGCGTTTTAAAAAGTACCATAGAGGTTGACGGAATGGATTCAACTTCTAAGATTATCGAAATGGTTGAGAAAACAAAACATAAAAAACAGTTAAAACTCATAATGTTGGATGGAGTTGCACTTGGCGGATTCAATGTTGTTGACTGTGAGAAAATTTATGAAAAAACAGGTTTGCCAGTTATAACAGTTACAAGAAATAAACCAAATATGGAAAAAATAAAAAAAGCATTAAAAAAACATTTTGAGAACTGGGAAGAAAGATGGAATATAATAAATAAAGGAAAAACCATAGAATTGAAAATTTACTATACTGTTTATACAAAATACTTTGGACTGGATGAAAAAGAGGCAATGAATGCAATAAAACTTTCAATAATCAGAGGAGCAATTCCAGAACCAATAAGAGTTGCCCACTTAATTGCAACTGGTATAAAAAAAGGAGAATCACAGGGAAGATGCTGAATGCACCGCCTTTATAATATCGCTCAATTTTTCAATATTTTCTTCAATAAGCGAGCCAGTTACAATTACATCTGCTCCAGCATTTATTTTTTTCTTTGCTTCCTCTGCTGTTTTTATACCTCCTCCAACTATTATTGGCAAGTCAATATTTTCTCTCACCTTTCTAATCATTTCATCTGGCACAGGCCTCTCAGGATTTGAACCAGCATCCAGATATATACATCTCATACCCATACATTCTGCATATATTGCATATTCAACAGCTTTCTCAATGTCATTTTCTTTTATAACATCCAGTTTTATTTTTGTTTCAACAGTTGTCGGATTTTTGCTTGTTGTTACAACCATGTATCCCATTGGAATTGGTTTTATTCCCCATTTTTTTATAATCTTTGCGCCTTTCATATGCTGGCTTTTTTTGTATTCATACTCTGGAGAGTTAAGCAAATCCATGAAAAATATGTAATCTGCATTTTCTGCTATTGTATTTGCAGAATTTGGAAAAATTATTACTGGCAAAGAAGAATTCTTTTTTATTTCATTTATTGTGCTGTATGCTGTTTCTCTATCTGGTACTGTTGAACCTCCAACCATTATTGCATCACTTCCATATTTTTCGCATAGTCTTGCAATTTTACCTGCTTCTCTCGCCTCCTGCTTATCTGGATCTATCAGCGAGAAATGCATTTTTTTCTTTCCCAGCTTTTCCATCATTGCTTTAAAAACCAGATTGGTTTTAAAATTTTCCTATTCATTTTACATCCATCTTTCCAAGCCGTATTGTCTGAATTTATTTATCCCAGAAAGCCCAAAAGCGCCCTGTATAAAGTTCTTTATCATTTCTTTGTACCATTCCATATCTATTTGATTTCTGTCCTCTAAAAGCTCAACAGGATACATATAGTGTATTGGTTTGACGCCACTCTTTGTTGGATTTTTTATTCCAGGAAGAGGTTTTTTTGTTACAACAAACTTGAACTTTCTTCTCACAGTAATTTTACCAACCAGTTTTTCCAAAGATTCAGCCCTCTCTCCATAAACAGATTGTGAACCATTTGGATTTGGTTTATATCTTCTGTAAGGTTGAACAGATTGAACAAGAGTAAATGCATCAATATCAAATTTTTCGATATCAATATCCTTTATTTTTTCAAGAGTAATCTCAGTTATTGAATTTTTTATATTTTCCTTTGCCTCTTCCTCCTTTTTCCATTCCAGATTTTTCTTAAGCACATCTATCATAATATCTTTCAGAAAAATCCTCGCTATTTTTGGCTTATCACTCCCTTTAAAATTATTCCCCTTTGTAATCATAATAACCTCTCCACCCTCAACATCAAAGATAAGATAGTTTTTGTGTTTCACGAAAATCATTGCATCATGTTTTTCCATTTCAAGTTCAAAATCTTCATAATTAAGCAATCTTCTCCATTTACTATTGCAATGTTCTATAATTCTCTCCACCTTCTCTGGTTCAATAATCCACTTGCTATCTCCATAATCCACACCAACAGCATTCCTCAAATTTTTTGAAGCAGAGCGGGAGCAGGCAACATATATTCCATCTGTATCTCCATATACAACTCTCGCTCCTTCTCTTTCAAGAGTTTTTAGGGTATCATATAATATCTTCTGACCTTTTGTAGTTATTAAGGCAGCACCAAAAAGATTGAACTGTCTGCATGATACCGTTGGAGCTGACAATATTCCATGTGTTCCAGCATTTCTTGCTGCTTTAAGAGAATTATACATCATCTGAAGCACACTCTTCTCCTTTCCATCCTTCTCTTTCATCTCCTCCTTTATCTTATTTATAAAATCCATTATCCCTTTCATTGCCAGATTTATAACTCCTGGTTCTTCTGCAATTTTCACTCCAATCATTAAACCCTTATCAATAAAATCTTCCTCTCCTTTCTTTAAAACAGGATTTATTTCCTCAATAAATCTTTCAGGAACTTTTTTTAGCCATATCCAGTCATCTGGTTCTTCACTTAAAGCCAATCTAACTGTATCAGCCCCCGCATTTATGGCTCTAAGTATGGTTGGATACATTGCACCTACATCAGCAACTATAACATTATACCAGGGAACAAAATCGCTTTTAGCATCTCTATCTGGTTTAATTGTCATTCCTCCAGGAAAATGATATGCAATTTCTTTATTCTTCTCATCATATATCAGAAATGGATATTCAATCCAATCAGGCATTTCTTCTCCATATTTTACCATCCTCAAAATTTCTTTTCCAGCCGAGTTTTTCCTAACATTTTCAACAATTTCTTTTTTATTTGCCCCATATTCACCAACCTTCTTTGCAATGTCATATGCTCTGCACAGGGCAGGCATTATTTTTTTATGATATGATGCTCTTATCATTGCCATATAATCCCACATTTTTGTTGCTCCAGATGAGAAAAGTATTTCAAATGGCATACCAGTTATGAAGGCAAGAGGAAGTCCCTGCTGTATCAAATTCAAAAACAACCTCGTCTCTTCAATAACATCCTGCTCATTATACTTCAATGTTTTTTTATCAATTGCCATTTCTTCAGGTGTTAAATATATTCTATCTTTTGTTTCCATTCCCAAGAAACTTACAATCCCGCTCAAACTATATTCATCCAGAGTATAAAATTTGCGTGATGCATGATATGTATCAAAAGTTGATGGATAAACAATTGAAACATCATTTGCAATTCCAAAATGAAATGATTGGTCTTTTCTCATATAAACGTCCAAAAAGTTTTTCAAATATCTTATTTCATCTTTGGAAAGAAACTCAGATTTTTGCATCAATTTCTTTATTCTTTCATATATCTTCAAATTATCAAATCCAATTATATTGTGCCCGCTTATTATATCTGACGAAGAGGCTACTTTTGTAAATTCAATTAAATTTTTTATTTCATCATTTTCATTTTCTGCTACCATCTGCACAACTTCTCCTTCCTCCTCTGGCAAATCTACAATTTCAAAGAAAAATTCCTCTTCTTCCAAATTTTTAAATGAACTGAATGATAACTTTAATTCAGAATATCCAATTATATCAACAGGAGCATCTTTCATCTCCCCATATTTCGTCATTTCTATATCATATATAACTGCCTTTATTTCCTTTTTATCTCCTTGTGTATCAAAAATCCATTTTCCTTTTGATGCTAAATCTGTTAAAACCCTTTCATGATAAGGTATGTCGTGTTCTGCTGTATAAAATCCGATGTTGAAAACTTTATCACTCACCCCTGGAACATCTCCAGGGCGTTTTGTATAAACTTTGAAAATATTTCTTAGCAAAGAAGGATTCCAGAAAGATTTGTATTTTTCGATCTCCCCTATCTTGACAATTCTTTCATCATTTCCAATTTCTTCAATCAATTTATCTCTTGCTTTTGTTGCATCCATATTGCTTGGTACAATTACCATAAAATATGGATTATGTATCTCTCTGATTGGCTGAACCCTTCCATGCCAGAACAGATGATTTGGAGAAACATTTATGAGCATGTTTTAAATAAACAACCTCTGCTTATAATTCTTTTCTCTCGTGGAATTTTAGAATTATAATTCCAGCTGAAACTAAAATAAATGCTACTAATATCAATTCAATATTTTTATCGCTTTTAAATTCTTTCTCAACAAAAAGTTTTTCATCTGTTGAAAATCCAATGCTGGCTAAACAGCAGTATTCCTTCCATTCTATTTTTAATGTATGAATGCCTTTTGACAAATTCACTTTTATATTTTCCATGTATGTTGTGGAGTGTAAAACTTCTTCATCATCTATTATTATTCTTGCCTCTTCGTCAATTTCATACAACTTAAATTCATATTCGCCACCATCAGAATATATCTTTGTTTCTGCAATAAAACCGATATAATCTCTTATTTCATTATAAACATGATTGTTGAGCCAGTTGTATTCAAAATTTCCAGCTGTCCAGTTCTCCCGCCCAACCAATTCCTCAAATTCATGTGTATCTTTATTTATTTTATACCACTCAACTCTCCATTTGTTTTCTGCCACTGCACAGTCAAAATAAACTGTGCTTAAAAACAGAATTATTACAATACATATTGATACTCTCTTCACATATGAAAATCTTTTTCAGATAATAAAATTTCTGTTTAAATTCATTCAGATGGCTGTAAATTTTCTTCCCTTCAATTTTATTCTCCTAACTATTCTTTTATCATAATCTAGTTCTGCAGGAGTAACCATTGCTGTAGTATCAATATACTTTTCCATTGAGCTTCCAACAACTTTTTTTCCGAGCGTTTTTTCAACGTGGAAAACACCAGATGAATTTGACATTTCAATTATTATCTCTATTGCTTTTTCCTTTCCTCTTGCTATCAAAACATTATCTATAGAAAGAGCAGAAACAACATGAATGCTCGTGCTTCCTAAATCAAATGCCATTCTTCCCATTCCTTTAGTCATGCAGTTGCATCTGCTATACCAACCAGAGCTGATTCCATTGTTATGTCTGGAATATCTGCGTCATGGGCATAAATTGCATTTAGAATGAAACCTCTTATCTCAGTTCTTTTCTCAACATCATCATAAATTTTTGGAAGCAATCTTTCCAGAATTGGTATGGTAAGATAACTGCTATGCAATGGATGATTTCCTATGTATATTTGATTTCCTATGTCATGAAGTAAAGAGGCAGAGAGTAAAATCAATGCTTCATCATCATAATCTCTCCTCTCCATATTCGACAAAATCTGGATTAATTTTTCTTTCCAGCAAAAGTTGATACATTTTTAAGGCATTTGCTGAAACAATTTTTGCATGAACTTCTCTATGGTCATTATAATGCAGTTTTTTACCTGACTTTGCCATTTCAAGCTAATTATACTACCATTGTATAATTTGCCAATTGCAATTTTTTATTACATTTTACCACCTCAAATTCAAGCTTTTGTCCTCATAACGCCGTATAAAATCACCAAAAATTGCTATAATTTTGGGCGTAACATTGCTCAAAATGTGAAATCTAAAGCCATTTGGAGGATAAACAATGGTTAGTGACAAATTTATTAACGATTTTTTGAGGACTTTTACATTTTTTACAGGAGAAAATTTGCACAAAATTTGTGTCAAATTTATCAAAAAATTTGCG
>DRIF01000176.1 GCA_011052825.1 Thermoplasmatales archaeon | reverse complement strand
TATATATTGCTGATTATTTATATGGAGGAATAAATAAATCCTATTCAATAGAATTTTATAATGTATCGATTCTAACAAAAGATATCCCTGTGGCCTATGTTGACAGGATTTATCAGAATGATTATAACTCAACTAAAGATAACTTTAATGTACATTGGAACCTTAGTACAAATGCTGATTTTCTAAGCATAGACAAATGGAGAGGTATTTTAAAAGGAGTCCCAAACATTACTGATGTAGGTATATGGTGGGTGAATGTTACAGTTTACTACGGGGTATTTTATGAGTATCATAATTTTTCGCTTAATGTTACCCCGCTTTTTGTTTATGTTGATGATGGTTTTAATGCCTCCACTCCAGGATGGAATATTACACATTTCAATAGAATACAGGATGGAATAAGTGCTGTTGCTGAAAATGGAACTGTATATGTATTCGATGGAATATATTATGAAAATATTGTCATAAACAAAACAATAAATCTTCTGGGAGAAGATAAAGAAACAACAATTATAGATGGAAATAATAGCGGAGATGTTATGTATATAAATGCAAATAATGTTACAATAGAAGGATTTACAATGAGACATAGCGGTGGCGATTGGTACGCCGGCATAAAAATATATTATTCAAGCAATGCAAAAATTTACAATTGCAATATTTCAAACAATTATTGTGGTATATGTGCTTATTATTCCTACAGCAATACAATTTACAATAACTACTTTAACAATATCAACAATTCTTACGACAATGGCAATAATACTTGGAACATCACAAAAACACTTGGTGTCAACATTATTGATGGACCTTATCTTGGTGGCAATTTCTGGAGCGATTATACTGGCGTTGATTTAAATGGAGATGGATTAGGAGACACAAATATTCCTTATGGTCCGGGAGATTGGTTACCATTGGTAAAACCAAATTATGCTCCAACTGCATACTTTTCTTATTTGCCATCGAAACCAACAAATTTGGACAGAATTAATTTCATGGACTTGAGTAATGATAGTGATGGCATAATTGTTAATTGGACGTGGAATTTTGGAGATGGGAATTATTCATATGAACAGAATCCAACACATCAGTATACTGATGTTGGGACATATAACATAACACTAACTGTTAGGGATAATGACGGTGCTCCAGCGAGTGTAACAAAACAAATTATTGTTGTATCAATTGATTATATCCTGGTTACATATGAAAATAGGAATGAGATACAAGATTACAATATTTCAATAAACTTCTCTTTCATTGCATATACTTCAGCATTTAACAATACTTTTGGTTTCATAAAATTTGTTAATGCAAACTGGAGCATTTTAAATAATGCTTCAAATGCAGGAATTAATTCAACAAATGGAAAAAGCATTTTATTTAATTCTGGCAATAATGACGGAACTGCAATACTAACAGCAGAATATAATGGGCATAATAATAGCGTCGTTTTCACAATAAACTCAAGTTTATTTTCATTCTTCCTTTACAGAGGATGGAATTTAATTACATTGCCTTGTGAAAACAATTATAATGCTTCATCATTATATTCAACTGTGGGTGGATGTAGCATAATTTTATCATGGAATGGAAGTTTGCAGGATTTCATATTATATGTTCCTGGCTCACCTTATGATTTTGAAATTGAAAATGGACATAGTTATTTCATTGGGATGAGAAATGACTCAATATTTTCTTTGGTGGATGCCTCAATATCTTTTGTTTCAGTGCCTTTGTGTATTGGGTGGAATTGCTTGGGATGGTTTAAGGAAAATGAAACAACAGCATCTTCATTATACAATGCTATAGACAATTGCACAGTTGTTCTGAAATGGGATGCAAGTATACAAGACTTTGATTTATATGCTCCTGGCATACCAGATGATTTTGTTATATCAAGAGGAGACGGTTTTTTGGTTGCAGTAAGCAAGCAAAGCATATGGCATGGAGAAGGTTAAACAATACTAAGAAGAATATGAGAATATAGTTTCCAGTTAAGCAGTTAATTTAAAACTGATTTTTCATTTCAAGCTTAATTGAACCGCCATTGCATATTCATTCAATAGAGACTGTTATTTAATCTAAATTTACCAGTTTGCCGCCTAAGAAAAGGAGATATTGGCTTTAAGCCAATCTATGAATAGTATAATATAATGTGTCTATTAAGTGGCATTAGGAAAAGGCAAATTTTTTAACAAGAGTAAAAGTTGGATAAAATTTTTATGGTTCTATAGTTGTATTTTTTTATGAATCATACTCTTTCAACACTTAAAACAATATTCCTTTCATATTTTTCTTCATTATTTTTATTCTCATGTTACTGAGGTGCTTCCTCCCCAATTAAGTTAAAAAATTTGAATGGTCGTGCTGTATCTGTATCGTTAATTCCGTCATTATAGTATGCCTTTACTATTATACCACGTTCTTGCCATATTTTTGTATCAAAGGCTTTAATATAGCATTTCCATTCATAGGGGGGAGAATAATCTGTAAAATAGAGATGAGCAGGATATCGAGAAGAATAATATTCTCCTATGTGAATCCTCCGCTCAATATTAATTGCTAATCATCTTATATTTTTTGCGTTCTCCTATCCGAGGTTTACCCCTCTTTATGGCTTTCGTTTAGCATTCTCAATCTAAAAGTCGTGGTTTATCCCACAGAAAATTTTCGAGATTTGACTGGAAATGGTTTGAATTCTTCCTTATTTATCAACATTTGATATATTACACGAAGCATTTTACTTGCCGTTGCAACAACTGCAATTTTCTTTCCTCTTCTTGCCGCAATTC
>DRIF01000175.1 GCA_011052825.1 Thermoplasmatales archaeon | reverse complement strand
ATAATAGGGAAGAATATGAAATTGTAGGTGCATATTACAGGAATAAAAGAATGAAAGAGTGGAAAGAAAACGGTAATCTAAGGAAAAGATATGCGAAGGAAAGAAATGGCAATGAAGGTTTTAATTCATATCTCAAAAATCATGCGGGATTTGAAACAAATTTACACAGGAAAGGAAAAAGATATGCATTTTTCCATACTACGCTATGTTTGTTAGCTCTAAACTTGGTTGCATTAACGAGATTGCAAAATGGTGTAGCGGATAATCTCATTAGTGTGGCATATTTAACTTAACATTTGCTCAATCATTGCCTTTTATTCACAAATGGTTAGATTAGAAAAGAAATAATTTGATGTATTTTTGCTTGTTTTTTCAAATCATCATGCATTTTTACGGCAATAATAGCAGCAAAACGAACTATTTTGTTGAAAAATTTGTTATTGCTGAGCTCTCACAATAACAAAATACAGATTTAAAAATGGTAAATCTGTATCTGCCTTTACAAATTTTTTAAAAAAATCGATATACTTATAAAGAACATAGGATATTATGAGGGAGGGGATGAAAAATGGATTGGAAAAAAGTAAGTGGGTGGTTATTCCTATTGGGAATAGTGATAGCGATAATAGCAGGATTGATATTTGGAGCAGTGAAGGCAGGGAAGATAGAACAAAACGCCGATTTGAAAGGAGGTCTTGAAGTTATTCTTGGCCTCATAGGCTTTATAGCAGGAATTCTGGCTGTAATGGGACTGGGAACAATAACAGAAAAGGAAATGCCTACATTCATGATGTCGGTTATCATCATAATAGCATTAAGTGCAGTTACAACTCTTGAAGGTGTGAGATGGTTTGGCCCATATCTGGCAGGAATTGTGTATGCTCTCGGCATATTTATTGCACCTCTGGCGGGCTTGATTGCAATAAAGGCAATTTGGGAAATTGGAAAGGACTGACATAAATAAATTATTTGCAGAGAAAATTCCTCCTCCTCTTTATTTTTTTAAGTATTTTTGAGAAATCTCTGTTTCAATTCCTAAATTTTTTTATATTAAATTGGCATAACTTTGCATGAAATTAAACTCTACTCCTCTTGGGTTGGCTGCCTTTGCTTTAACAACATTTGTGCTTTCACTTGCAAATATGGGAATTATAAATGGAAATGTTGCATTACCACTGGCATTTTTTTACGGAGGGTTAGCACAATTTATTGCTGGAATGTGGAGTTTTAAGGCAGAAAATAATTTTGCTGGAACTGCTTTTTCTTCATATGGTGCATTCTGGCTTTCCTTTGGATTGCTTGAATTAACAAAAGCAATGAATATTTTTGATTATACTTCTAAAGAAGTTGGTGTAATGCTTATTGCATGGGGCATATTTACATTTTACATGTGGATTCCTTCAATTAAAATAGGAAAGGCATTATCTTTTGTTTTTCTAACACTCTGGCTTACTTTCTTTGCTCTTGGATTTGCCTCTTTATTTGATTACTCTCTCAAAATAGGAGGAATCATTGGATTAATATGTGCATTTCTTGCTTGGTATGTATCTGCTGGAGAAATTATCAATGAATTCTATGGAGAGAAAATTCCTTTATAATACTCTAACCTCTCTTTTATTTCTTCTTTTGGAAGATAGCCAACCATTCTATCCTCCTCCTTTCCATTTATCAGTATAATGAGTGTTGGTATACTTATAACTCCAAATCTTCTCGCAAGTTCAATGTTTTCATCTACATTCACACTTCCAAATTTTATCTCTCCCATTTCTTTTTCTATCTCCTCAATCACTGGCTTAAGAGCTAAGCAGGGCATGCACCATGAAGCCCAGAAATCTATAACCATAATACCATCTTCTTTCAAGAAATCCTCAAAATTTCTTTCATTAATTTCTATCATTTATGGTAAATATGAGAGGAGTATAAAAGTATTTTAATGTTTATTTCATCCAGCATTATGAAGATGAAGGCAAGGTGCGCCCCATGCCTGCTCAACAGAGTTTTGTTTGAAGGAAAATTAGTTTTGAATGATGAAGAAAAGCTCACTGGAATAATGGGGAAGGTAATTGAAAAGATGGCGGAGATATATAGCAGTAAAAAAAGCTCTGCAGAAATAGCAACTAAAATCCATAAATATGCCTATGAATTGTTGAACGTTAAAGACCCATATAAAAATTTGAAAGAAAAAAGCAATGAAATTGCTTTATCACTTGTGCCGAAGGTAAAAAAAATTATTGAGGAAAGTGAGGATAAATTAAAATCTGCTATTTTATGTTCAATAGCTGGAAATTCAATAGATTTTGGTATAGCAGGGAGTGCATCTTCCCCAGATGAACTTTTGACAAAATTTGATGCCTATATTAAGGAGGGGCTTTACTGTGATGATACAGAAGAAATGAAGAAATATCTTAAAGGAGATATTCTTTACTTTACAGATAATTGTGGAGAGATTGTTTTTGATAAGATTGTTTGTGAATATTTAAAGAAATATGATATAAATTTATATCTGGTTTGTAAAAAATATCCTATTTTAACTGACGCAACATATGAAGATGTAAAAAAACTGGAATTTGAAGAGATTGTTGATGAAATAATAACAACAGGAGATTTTGCTGTTGGAGTAAATTTTTATAAAATAAGTGAAAAATTGAGAGATAAGCTAAACAATGCGTCATTGATAATATGTAAAGGAATGGCAAACTATGAAGCTTTTTCAGAGACAAATTTTAAGCCAATTGTTTATTTTTTGAGAGTTAAATGTAAAAGTATTTCAGAGGATATGAATTTACCTGTTGGAGTAAATGCAGTGAAGTTGTATAAATAAAGGAGAAGAGTTAGCTGTATCCTCCTATTTTCAAACTTGGGTCTCCAAGAAGAATCCATTCCTCTATTGTTTTGCAATCAATCTGGTCTTCCATTGGAGGATAGGTTAAAATGTAATCAGTTACTGCAGTTCCCCATGTTTCTCCAAGAATATCCTTTCCTTTTATTCCATATGCATTAAAGAATCTATCTTCTATGTAACCACCATTGAACTCGACTGCATCTGGCATTCCATTTCCATTGTCATCATAACCACCTGCGTATCCATATCCCAGTCCTGTATTCCCAAGAGTTGCTATTGCCCCTTTATTAGCCATTTTGACAATATGCCAGCTGAAGCATTCATATGTTGGCTGGTAAGTCCATTCATTATTCATGAAATCCAGCAGACTTATATTGAACTCGCTGTTATGACATCCTCCTATAACCATCACTGGAAGTTTATCTCCATTACTCAGCAAATCCATATTATAAGTCATCAATCCATTTACCCATGGGTCATTGTGTGAGGCGTGGTCTTTAAAATGAGTTGCCCATGCAGTTGGAGAGCCATGTCCATCAAATACAACAAATCCAAATCCTTGACTGTATGCTTTTATTACATTTATCCAGGCAAACCTTCCTGCAAGTTCATTTGGCTCTGTTTTACCAAAAGTAAGAGTTCCATCTGACACAAAAAGGCTTGTTTTTTCAAATTCATCTGCCATATAAGTTTCATAAAACCATAGTGTAGATACTTCTCCTTCACAAATTTTATCTCTGTCATCAAAGGTATCTCCCCCAACCAACAACATTTTATTGAACCATTGTTGCCCGTATACTGTATTTTCATATGTAATTATCTTATCAATTACAGTTTGAAGTTCTTTCAAACTCCTGCATGCAAGTCTTCCAACATAAACATCTGGAACAAAATCAATGTCTCTATCCTTGCCTTTAAAACTCCATTCTCCAAATATTCCATTGTTATTTGTATCCCATGTTGAGAAATTTCCCTCTCCATCATAAATATCTGCATAATACAAATCGCTTATGTATCCTCCTTCTGCCATATCATTCAATGCCACATATCTAACAGGAACATACCATAAATCATCATTTGACTTATGTGGACCGTCCATTCCCCAATTACCTGTAAGATAAGATTTCTTTCCTCCAACTAAAAGTACATAATCTATTCCATAATTGTCCAGTTCATCTTTTATAAAATATTTTACTTTTTCTGCTCCATCTCTTCCTTCATATGTTGAATAAATTTCCTCAACTGTTTCCACAACTGTTCTTATACCATGGTTTTCCTTATGATTTACAAGAGGTTGTATTGCGTCTCTCCATTCTTCTGGACATATAATAAGTAAATCATATTCATCGTTTGTCAGCAAATTTTCTTTTGGCAATTCTTCCTTTATATTCAATTCAAATTCTTCTGCAAATTCAATTTCATTTAATGCAGGGTTATATTTTATGGGATATAGATAAACTGCGACTATTGTTTTATGCTCTCCATCTACAAGTCCGCACATTACTCTGTAATCAAACCACTTATCTGGATACGAATTACTGCTTTCATATATTTCATTTTCATAAAATTGCTCATTTTTAGTATAAGAAATGCTCAACGGTTTAGGAGGTTTGGCAGGCATTATTTTCTTGTCTATGAAAATTTTCTCAATATTTTTTGGATAACATTCAACGCTTACCTTAGTTCCAAATGGAAAGTAGTAAATTTTTGTATAGTATGGAAGCATTGGCATACCAGGATAATGCATGTAGTTTGCATTTTCCATAACAACATTCATAAACCCATCTTTTTCTTCAAAATATGGCTTAGACATGCTCACTTCTACAATCTTATTTTCCTCTTTTGCAAATGTCTCTGACTTTTCCATGCCTGAAATTGTAACATTAGCCAGCAACACTCCAAAAGCCAGCAGAACAATTAATACTCTCTTCATTTTAACCTCCACTTAACTAATTAAAAGATGAATTTAAATTTTACTATAATGGATTGGGAGAGACTGTCAAGTTAAGAAAAATATAAAGTGAAAAAATAGGTCGAGCATAATCTCCTTGAAAGAGGAAGGGATAGCAATATTCGACCTGTTAGTAAAATTGTTTGAAGAATTTTTCGAAGGAAGAGGAAAGATTGAAAAATAAAAGCATTGGCTATTCTCATATATTTTGCTGGACTATCCTACAGAAAAACTAGCAAAATTTTAAGGGATTTTGAGAAATTTTCATATGAAGCAGTAAGGCAATTGTATCATAAATGCAAAGATTTATTCATTGTAAAAAGAAAATTTAGAAGAGCAGTAGCATAGATGAAACAAAAGTGAAACTGGAAAATAAGCAAGTGTATGTATGGAATGCAATAGATGTTGATAATGGAAATATTCTTGCAGTCCATGTTTCAACAACAAGAACATCTCTTGATGCTCTTTATTTTCTGAAGAAAATTCTCGAATTATGCGAGAATAAACCATTGATTATAGTGGATGGAGCTTCACGGTATAGATGGGAATTAAAAAGATTGTACAATACAAGCATAAAACATTTGGAGAAAGAAATGCAATAGAGGGATGGTATAGTTTATTCAGGGCAAGAGTTAAAAGATTCTGAAAACGTTTTTCTTCTAATACCTCACTGGAAAGCGTTAAACCGTGGAGTGTGGCTTGGGTTTGCCTTTACAATCTGGAGGTGTTAACTTGACAGTCTCCATGTCGGATACCCGCCTGTTATACGCTCCCGATAGGGACGAGGGAGCGATAGCGACCGAAGAGTTATGGAGGAAGAGAGGCTTCTGGAAAGCCGTCGTTTGGTGGTCCATCTTATGTATTCTTTTCTTAAGTATGCGTTTGTCATTCAATAGTACAAATGTCTTGATAAGTTTTTTATTGTTAAGTGTTCGGACTACCGTATATAATTCTATGAGCCGAAACCTTTATGTACTCATATAGTATTACGGCTAACCATAGTTGATACGGTATCCCGAACATATAAAAAAAGCCAGAAGGAGTAAACAATGATGTTAACCCAACTGAAGCCAAATGAACGGGCCAAGATCGTGGCAATAGAAGGTGGACACGGCCTTAGACAGAAGCTAGCCCTAAGAGGGATAGTTGAAGGTGCCTTTGTCAGGCTGATCTCTTCCCACGGCCCAATAACCATCGAAGTTGATAGAAATGTGGTCAGTATTGGTAGAGGTATGGCAAGAAGAATCAGAGTGATGAGGGTGTGATAACATGAGAAAAAAATTGTCCGAAATGAGTTATGGAGAAGAAGGCATAGTAAAAAGTATAGAAGGGAACTTGCGAAATAAAGTAGCAGGGATGGGTATCAGAGTTGGCAAAAAGATCAAGATGGCCACGAAGCAGCCTATAAAAGGGCCAGTAGTTGTAACGGTGGATCAATATTCTATCTCGTTGGGATTGGGTATTGCTGATAAGATTATCGTGGAGGCGAAAGAGTGAAGATATTGCTCATGGGTCATCCTAATGTAGGCAAAAGCGCTGTTTTCAACCGCCTTACGGGGGCAAAAGTTACGGAATCAAACTATCCAGGCACAACCGTTGATTATACAAAAGGATACATGAGATTGGAGGGTAAGGATGTTGAGATCATAGATGTCCCTGGAACATTTTCTCTTGAACCAAAGGACAAGGCTGAAGAGGTAGCAGTAAAGATGCTCAAAGAGAACAGAGATTCTGTCATTATTTGTGTGATAGATTCCGTCAAGTTGGAACGAGGGCTTTACCTTGCACTTGAAATCATAGAAGAAGGCTATCCTGTCGTAATCGCGCTGAATATGTGGGATGTCGCAGAGGACAAGAATATACGGATTGATGTAGAGAAACTGGAAAATATACTCGGAGTGCCTATTGTACCTACAATTGCGGTGAGCGGAGAAGGTATAAAAGAACTGGTATCTAGGATCAAAGAGGCTTCTCCGATCGATATCGAAAAAATTGTAGAGAAGGCCGGAGGTGTAGAACAATGAAGCTCACCGTGGACGAGAGATGGGACCTGATAGATAAGATTGCAAAGCAGACTGTGAAATATGGAAAATACAGGCACACTTTGAAGGATGCAATAGCAGAGATTACGGTCAAACCGCTGACAGGCATACCAATTGCTATCGCAGTGCTTTATGGGTTCTGGTCGTTCTTTGGTGCGTTTGCAGGCTTTTTTACGGATGGATTCCTTGTTAAGTTGTTCGATAACCATTGGTTGCCCTGGCTGCAGGAGGTTTTCCCGGGTAAAGGTGGATGGGTGTATTACATTCTTGTAGGCGACCCTATGGCGGACAATTGCTTTGAGGCTTTTGGGATGCTGACAAGCGGGCTATTTGTGGCCATAGGCGTTGTGCTGCCTGCAATAGTTGCTTTCTATCTATTCCTTATAATATTGGAGGATAGTGGCTACCTGCCTAGACTCGCGGTGCTTGTTGATACGGTATTGCACAAGATCGGCCTACATGGTTTTGCAGTGGTTCCGATGATACTCTCCCTTGGATGTAACGTTCCCGCTGTTGCAGCCACTAGGACACTAGAAACCAGGAAACAGCGTTTTATGATGGCTACATTGCTAGCGATATTCATACCCTGTGGCGCCCAGCTTGGTATCATGTTGGAAGTAATACCGGGGTATGTCGGTTTTGTTATGATATACTTATTGACGGGATTTTTCATCTTTGGCTTTATCCTTAACAAATTAATACCAGGCAAATCACCAGAGATTCTGTTGGATGTACCGCCATATCACATGCCAATTGCAAGAAATGTAAGGCGGAAATTGTGGGTAAGAGTAAGGAGCTTCTTTACAGTTGCTATTCCATTCGTTCTCTTAGGTGTAGTAATTGTCAATATAATGTACCTGACAGGCTTCTTGGATTGGCTGGCTAATCTACTCGAGCCTATCCTATGTGGATGGTTTGGAGTGCCCAAAGAAACTGTAGGTCCGTTGATAGCAGCATTCTTGAGGAAAGATCTAGCAGTAGCACAACTTTCAGCCATTGAAATGAGCACATATCAACTGGTGACCTCGGTGATCCTTGTCAGCCTTTATTTCCCATGCGTGGCAACCTTTGCAATGTTGATAAAAGAAGGCAGAGAAGGAGGCTGGAAAGGCGTAGCACAGTATCTATTCGGCAGCCTTGCAGCATTAATTGCGGTGGTTTTCCTATGGGGTGGATTGGTTCACCTCATATGGATTATCTTGGGGGTGGCATAATGGATAATGAAGTAAAATTTATGATAGGGCGCATATACTTTGCAATATTTGGACTCGTGGTACTTAGTATTGGCATACTAGAAATATTATTGAGCTTGACAGGAAGGAGCTTTGAATGGGGAATAATGGAGATGTCTGGAGAGTTCTTGCTTTGGCGAGGGTTAATACTGTTCTTTGCTGGAGCATTCTATCTTCCAAGCATTAAGAATTTCACAGATATTCATCAGCTAGCAAAGGTAGTGATGGCGAGCGTGATGATATGGATCATTGCAGGGGTAAAGATATTTAGCATGATACTAGAATCAATTCCGGGAGAAGAAGGATGGCTAAATACCTTTGAAGGTTTCTTAGAAAGCTATTCAGCTCCATATATTCCATCATTGTTCCTTCTGCCATTTTCTCTCGTTGTGCTTTATTACATTAGATTGTCTGGAGAAATGCTTAGAGGAGGGCGGAGATGAAAGACAAAACATTGGCTATAATAGTAATAATGCTGACCATGGTGTTAGCATTAATGATTATCGCTAACATATATCCTTTTAAGAAAGAATCTACACCTTACAAAGAAAATGCCATACCAATTGCTGATTTTAGCTACCTGCCAAAGTTAGTAATGTTTAGAGATGAGAGAATAAACTTTATTGATAACTCGAGCGATAGAGATGGAGAGATAGTTGAATGGAGGTGGGATTTCGATAACGATGGAATTATTGATTCCACTGAACAAAATCCTAGCTATAGATATACAAAAGCTGGTACTTATATCGTGAATTTGACAGTTGTAGATGATGATGGTGCAGTTTCCTATTGCGAAAAGGAGATTGAAGTATATAACTTAGGAGTTTTGGTTATAGCCCACGGTTTTCCAGGAAGATGGAGCAGGAGTGTAATAAGTTGTGTGAGCAAAGTTTCCCTACCGGTTCCGGTTGAAGTAGGATTCCTAGAATACGTTCCATGGAAGTCTATTAGGAATGCGTTTGAAAAATTGAAGGAACAAGATGTTGATAGAATTATAGCCATTCCTCTCTTTGTATGTGGAAACAGCACCCATACTCCTGAGATTTACGAAGCTTTAGAGAAACTGGAAACGGATTTGCAGATCTTTTGTACCAGTTCCCTTGGAGATCATTCCCTGTTGGTTGATATATTCATTGATTATGGAAAGATGCTTTGCGAGGATGATCCTCGTAACCCCTTCGATAGAAAGGTTGATCCAAAGGATGCAACCCTGATTTTCTATGGACACGGTGACCCTGGCGATTATGGAAGAAACTGGATATCCTTGGCTGAATCTATTAAAGAGGAAATAGAGAAGAGAAGTGTTTTCAAGGAAGTAAAATATTGTTTTATGCATGGAAAGGGTTTGAGAAAAGCTGTTAAGGAAGCAAAGGGTCATCCATTGGTTGTACCATGGTTTGTTGCTCGTTCTGTTTTCTCGGAGCTACCTATTAGAATAGTACTTCGAGGATACTTGATAACAGGAAGATGTGAGTATAATAGCAAATATCTTGTAGATCATCCAAATATTCCCAGGTGGATAGAAATGCAGTTTTATAATTACAAGAATGTGATCATGTGGTCAAATTATCATGTCATGGAAGGGAAGGTGTTAACATGACAGAAAGAAAGCTGTCGATGATAACACTCCTGTTAACCATGATAATCATGGTTAATTCCGGAATAGCTAGTGCCCACACCCTCTACATAGTAACAGAACCTGAATCAGCACTCCAAATGGAGCAGGATGTTATAATAGCCTATGGACATCCTGAAGCTCCTTGGGTTAACAGGCGGTCATATGAGATATGGAACGCCACATTGCACAAACCCGATGGGGGTACCGTGGAATTGGAACTCAATGAATTGGATGTCATTGTTGGAGTGGCTAAGATGGCAGAGTATTGGAAATCCGCTGTTGAACTGAATCAGAAAGGCGATTACATTATCACTGCATCGAGAGAACCCGCTATCTATGACCCTTCATGGATGGTACACTTTGAGGAACCCCCACCTGTGCGTCTTATATATGAATATTCGAAGACATTTATTCATGTTTTGAATGAGGGAGACTGGGGTAAACCTATTGGTCCAGAGGCAGAACTTATCCCATTGGTAAAACCCTATGGTTTACGGGTTGGAGACACATTTAAGGCACAGCTTTTATACAATGGTATGCCAGTAAAGGGAAAATATGAGGCTGCACATGAAACAGAGTGCATACACTATCCAGAAGAGGCTCAACATGGCTACACAGATGAAAATGGCACATTCTCAATAAATCTCACGAAACCAGGAATGTATCTGGTGGCAGCTAGATATATTGTAAACGAATCGGGTAATTGGACTGCTACTCATGACGCGGAAGAAGTCTGGGGGATAGAAGCATGGCTACGTCCTTTCATTTCCCGTTTTCCCCTTTTAGGAAGGCTGATTCATTTTTTAAAGAAGATAGGGATTTACCAACCAGTAGATTATTATCATGAGGGAGAAGAAGTTGAATATGATATAATACATTATAAGGCTGTGATGACGATATGGGTGGAGGAGGAATAAGAAAAATGAAGCATAATTTGTTTAACAAATCATTAGCTCTTGTGATAATATCATTGTTTATTGGAACCACCTTTATTCCAGTTACGGGAAGAATTCTGAGTGAAAATAAAACCCTACCGCTAGAAAAGCAGATTGGTTCAAACGATGATCTATTTTTTGACCTAAAAATAAAGTTGCTGATGAAACTATGCCATATGCCTTCGTTATCGGCTTGTATCATTAAAGACAATAGCATTGCATGGTCTAAAGGATACGGGTTCTATGATATCATCCATAAAAAGAAAGCTTCTGACGATACGATATATATGATTGGTTCTATTTCCAAGAGTATTACTGCAACTGCGCTTATGCAGCTCTATGAGCAAGGATTATTTGATCTTGATGATGACGTAAGCGATTACTTGTCTTTTACCTTGAGGAATCCTAAGTATCCGGATGTTCCTATCACGTTTAGGATGCTGCTTGCCCATCAATCAAGCCTTTTTGAGTACCAAATAGGTATGTATGGGGCTTTGAAGATTCTTCTTAAATCTCTCCCAATCCCTGAAAAGCCGTATCCGTGGCTAAAAGAACTTTTGGTTCCTGGAGGAAGCATATATGATCCAGAACTTTGGATGGATTATCCTCCTGGAACAGAGGCTAATTATTCTAACGTGGGCTTCATCATATTGGGATATCTATTAGAACTAATATCTAACCAATCTATCGAGCAATATTGTTATGAGCATATATTCAAACCTCTGAACATGATGAATACAAGCTTCCATTATGATGATCTCGATAGGGGGAGACTCGCGATTCCTTATATGTGGATGGCAGGATTCTATATCCCGTTGCCACATTATGATTTCCGCCTCGCCACTTCAATTGGAGGTTTACGAACCACGGTCGAAGATTTATCACATTTCTTGATTGCTCATATGAATAATGGCATGTACAACGGTATTCGTATTCTTAAGGAGGAAACCGTGGAGCTAATGCATACTGTTCAATACCCAAACAGCGATTTTCACGGTATCCAGTTTGGTCTAGGATGGATTATCTGGCCAGAAAACGGTGAAACACACGAGGGACATATAGGTGGCACTTTAGGTGGTTTTGCGGTGATGAAAATGCATGATGATGCGGGAGTTATATTCCTTTTTAACCAGTGTAGAGGATATTCTACTACTGGAGAAAGAAAAGCGGTCTATTCTATAGAAAAGATGTTATTCCAGAAGGCTGATGGAAATTGTGGGTGTGGAATAAATGAAGGCAGACTCAATGAAAAGGACTTAGAAAACGCAGAAAATTTTGCAAAAGATTTACTGAATAAATTAGGGGAGGTTAGAAAATGAGTATGAAAATATATTTCTTCTACATATTCCTTGGTGTGTTATATCCTGTAGTCAAAGTGGTTTACTATATCACCGGTCTTGTTTACCTGCGTGGAGTGATATATGGACTAATTGCAGGCGTTTTAACAACCTGTATCGGAGTTCTCGCCCTTAAAGAATATAAGGGTGCAAGTAAGCCCGTGGGACATTGGTTGGCTGCTTTGATACCGCTGATTATTATTCCTCTTACCCCTGCTATTATGGTTTATAATTTAGGACAAGGTATTTTCCAGATAGAGAAAATGACAATATTGGTAATATTTGAATGTATAGCAATCACACAAATTATTTTGGCTTTTCTGATGTCTAAAGATTTGAAAAACAAATTAAGGAATGGATGAATATGGAAAACTTATTATTAATAATATTCCTCATCTTTGCTGGACAAATCTTGGGTTCTTTAGTTGGGTTAATCAAAAAACCTAAAAAAATTGTATTATATAGCTCTTTAGCATTTGCTGCTTCGATGATGCTGGGCATATCTTTTTTTCAGTTGATACCTGAAAGTTTAAAAATCTCATCAATTTTTTTAGTAACAATATCTTTTATTTTGGGAATAGTAATAATGCAAATTGTTGATAAAATCCTCCCTCACATAAACCCTGAGTTAATGAAAAAAGAAAAGCCCTCTATTAAAAGAAGTGTTACTATGCTTGTTATTGGGATAGCTCTACACAATGTACCAGAAGGATTAGCGATTGGCGTCGGATTTGCTCTATCGCCTGCATTGGGAATTATGGTAGCTCTGGGAATTGCAGTACAAGACATGCCAGAAAATATCGCAACAATCGTCCCATTATATGGATTAACAAAAAAAAGGGTGAAATCTTTTAACATATTAGTGACAACAGTGTTGTTTGAATTGTTTGGCTTTATTTCTGGTTATTATGTTTTAAAGGGAGCTGCACTAAATTTATTAGGCGCATCACTTGCACTTACAGCAGGTTTTATGACTTACATCTCAGTAGAGGAATTGATTCCAGCAGCACAAATAAAAAAATATCCAAAAATAGGTACTATCAGTTTTATTCTAGGAATACTATGCGTTTTACTAATTAGTCTTTTGGCAGGCTAAAAATAATGAAGAGGTCTTTAAGAAGTAATTTGACTGATGGGGTTCGGAACTCTGCGGATTTGCGAAGCAAATCCTTGCCTCGCCTTCGGCTCGGTCATATAACAGAGGATAAAAGGGAAATCAAAGATTTCCCCAAATTGCCTTCGGCAACTTCTTTTATCCCCAAAACGTTAGACGAAATCCAAGGGAAGGTGGTGTTTAAATGAAAAGAAGAACCCTCAAATATCGGATAAACTGGCAAAATGTGTGGAAGAAAATGAGAAGCGAGAGAATTAGAAAGCCTAAGATAATTTACGACAAAGATTTTCAAATAAAATCCACCGAAGATTTCTCAAATCGCTGTAAGTGGAATAATTATGAATTTGGGAGGACAGTGGTGGATATATTGGGAGATATTTTAGATAAAGGCTTTGAAATTCTTGAGATCGGTCCAGGTCCCGGAACTTTAACAATTCCTCTTTCCGAAAAGGTTAGAAAAATCACTTGCATAGAGGCATCAAAAGTGAATTTGCAGATTTTAAAGAGAAATTTAAAGGAAGAGAGGGCAAAAAATGTTAAATTGATAAATGAGTATTGGGAAAGAGCTGAAATTGAAAACAGATTTGATTTGGTTGTTTGCTCACATTTTCTTTGGATGGTCGATGACCTTGAAAAGCATTTGGAAAGAATGGAGCAATTTTCCGATAGATATTGCGTCATAGTTCAGCCTTGCGGTAGGGATGAGATAGTTAAGAAGGCTTTTGAGGAGATTTGCAATGAAAAATACACCGGGCAATTTGAACCGGATGCAGACTATTTTGCTTATGTGATTTTGAGAGAATGGTCAAGGACGCTGAATGTCCGCCACTTTAAATATTCATTTGAACTTAATCTGGAGGAAGGTATTAGATATATAGCGGGTTTCTTGGGAAAATTCATAGAGGTTAATGAAGAAGTTGCAGATAAGATAAGGAATTTTTTGATAGAAGAGGTGGGCGAATCCTGGGTAGTGAAAAATAAAGCAGTTGTTATGTGGTGGGAAACAGAAAAATGAGGAAAACAAACTTTGCCCAATACATTATTAGAAATGCCTGAATGAAAAGGGATAGAAAAAGTTGTATATAAAAGGACTATCTAAAAGAGAGGATGAAATTATGCCTAAGGAGCGCATCCCTGCTGATTACACTGAGATGGACATCTTAGAGGCAAAGCGTTTTGACAAAAAGGTCAGAGAACACTTTATGCCCGCGATCGTCTCTATGGTAAAGCAAATCGTTGAGGATTATGGTGTTTTAGAAGGCATATGTGTAGATATCGGTGTGGTACGGCTATTTTTGCAATTGAGTTGTCTAGACACACAAATTTAAAGATATACGCACTGGAAAAGGAAAAGGCAATATACGAAGTCGCGTGCATGAACATTGAAAAAGAGGGATTGGTAGATAGAATAATCCCAGTGCTGGGCGACGCCCATGAGTTGCCTTTCGAGAACGAATTTGCCGATTTCATTATCAGCAGAGGTTCATATCATTGCTGGAGAGATAAGGTGCGTGTATTTAAAGAGATTTATAGAGTATTAAAAAGAGACGGCATTGCTCTCGTCGGTGGTGGATTTGGGCGATATGTTACTGATGAAGAGCTTAGAAGGATGAAATCTTTAAGAGATCGCTCTTTAGGAGAGGATGCAAAAGCTTACAGTTCACCTGATAAATTAAGAGAGGTTATATATAAAGCAAATATATCCAATTTCCATATAATTTATGACAAATCAGGTCTTTGGGCAGAAATAAGAAAATAATTATTGAAATGATTAACGGCATTTCCGATAACATAGCATATATGGCTCACATGGTTCTCCCAAATTTCGACTTCGCCCAAACTTCGTATATGCTGGGAACATTAGACGAAATGCTTACTTCAGAACAAAAAACATAAAAGGACAAAATATGTGTGCAAATAATGAGGTGAAATTATGAATATTATGGAAAATAAAATATATTCTACCTATATGGTGTTGGGTTCATTGTACTTTATATCCAAACTCATCTACTACATCTTCGGATGGGTTTGTTTTGCTGGATTGATGCTTGGACTGGTTGCATCAGTATTGACAATTTTGATTGGAATTGCATCTTTCAAGGGGTATAAAAAAGCGGGCAAACCCATAGCTCACTGGCTAACTACTTTAGGACCATTGATTATTATCCTTTACTCTCCCCTTCATATGACTATGAGGCTGGGAATTCCTGTATTCCGATTTTCTGCTGAGAAGATATCCATACTTTTGATATTTGAAGGTCTGGCGATTGCGCAACTTATCTTATCAATTTTGATGCACAAAGAGTACAGCAAGATAGCGAGAGTATCTAAATCTAAGGGGGAATGAAAAACATGTTCGTTCATTCGCACTATCGCCTAACAGCGGATAAAATTGATGAATTAAACAAAAGGATAAAGAAATGTAAGAAATGCAGATTATCTGAAACCAGAATGAATGCTATCTGTGGAGAAGGGAATTTGAATGCTAAAATTATGTTAATTGCGCAGGCACCGGGAGAAAAAGAGGATAGAGAAGGAAAAATGTTTGTTGGTCCTTCAGGGAAAGTATTAGACGAATTACTAAACAAAGCAGGAATTAAAAGAGATGAAATTTACATGACAAATTTGATTAAGTGTATGCTTCCAAAATACAGAAAGCCTAAAGAAGATGAGATTAAGGCTTGCAGTTATTATTTGGATGAAGAAATTAAATTAATAAATCCAAAGATATTGGCTCCTTTAGGTTATTATGCCACCTGTTATATTTTTCAAAGATATGGTATTTCATTACCTTCAAAAGCAGGGTTTTCTTCAGTTTTTGGTAAACTGTTTTTAGCAAAAGATAAAAAGATACTACCCTTACCTCATCCTGCAACTTGTCTTTATAATCCTGAATTTAAGCAAGATTTAATAAAAAGTTACAGAAAATTACAGGTGCTACTTAAGGATTGCAAATGGTATCCGGTGTGTCCGATGAAAAGATTTTATGAGGAAGGAAAGTTGGATAAGAAGTGGATAGAATTGTATTGTAAGGGAGATTGGGAAAGTTGTATTCGTTATCAGATGGAAGAGAGAGGTGAACAACATCCAGATTGGATGCTTCCTGATGGAACCTTAGATGAAAGATTACAGAAGGAGTTATTAAGATGAAGGTTACCATTATTTATGATAATACTGCTTTTAGAAAGGATTTGCAAGCTGATTGGGGATTTTCAGCACTTATCCAAGTCAAAAAAAGAAAGATCCTTTTCGATACTGGAGCGAATGGAAGGATTTTGCTTTCAAATATGGAAAAACTTAAAATCAATCCAGAAGAAATTGAAGATATTTTCATTTCTCATCCTCACTGGGATCATACAGGGGGTTTATCGTCCTTTCTTCAACTGAATAACAAAGTGAAACTCTGGATTCCTTCTTATTTTTCTGGAGCAAAAGATGCAAGAGAAGTTGTTGAAGTGAAAAAGCCCACAAAACTTTATGAAGGAATCTACTCTACAGGTGAACTTGATGGGATAGAGCAATCCCTCTGTGTTGAGACAGAAAAAGGTATTGTAATCGTAGTTGGATGCTCGCATCCAAAAATGGAGCACATCCTTAAAACAGCTTCTCAATTTGGTAAAGTTTATGGTATTATAGGAGGTTTGCACGCAACTAAACCTGAATCCTTAAAGAACTTGGATTTGATTTGTCCAACCCATTGCACTCAGTATAAATCAGAGATAAGGTCTCTTTACCCTAAAAAATATATTGAGGGAGGAGCGGGAAGGATAATTAAGGTTGAGTAGAATGGGTCCCAAAATCTTAATTTTAATCGGAATCTTAATTTTCACAGGGATAGGAATTTGGTTTGCAATTCAAATTGAAAAAGTAACTCAGCCAGAAATATCTATTGAGTCAAAAAAAGAAAAAAAACCAGAAATAACCTTAATTTCTGTTTATGACAACTACCAAGTAAATCATAACTTAGAAACTGCGTGGGGGTTTTGCTACTGTAATAAAAACTCCTAAGGAGCTAATACTTTTTGATACTGGAGAAAGCTCAGAGATTTTGCTTTCAAATATGGAAAAATTAGGTATTGATCCTTCCTCAATAAAGAAAGTAGTCATTTCTCATATTCATAGCGACCATTTAGGAGGATTGGAAGGTTTTTTAGAGAGAAACAGTAATGTTACTGTCTTTATTCCAAGTTCATTTCCTCAATCTATCAAAAATATGATAATTCAGAAAGGAGCCAAATTTGTAGAAATTTCAGCTCCAAGAAAAATTTCTGATTCTGTTTATACAACTGGAGAACTTTATGGACCTCCAGAAGAACAAGCTTTGATTATTGATTCAAAAAAAGGATTAGTAGTTATTACAGGCTGTGCTCATCCCGGAATTGTAAACATTGTAAAGAGAGCTAAAGAATCGATGAAAAGAGATAAGGTATACTTGGTTTTAGGAGGGTTTCACCATCCTCCTCTATCTTGTGTTAAAGAATTTAAAAAATTGCAAGTTGAAAAGGTTGCACCATCTCATTGCACAGGTGATTTGGTCAGAGAAGCTTTCAGAAAGGAATATAAGGAAAATTTTATTGAATACGGAGTGGGGAAAATAATTGAAATTAGATAAAAATAGCTATGGGGCAAAATATAAAAGTGGAAATGTTATAAAATGAGATGACGGACAAAATATTTGCAAATAAGAGAATAGGAATTTTGGGGAAAGGCGGGAGTGGAAAAAGCACCATCACCGTTTTATTGGCTAAAGCCCTTATGAAGTTCGGATACCAAGTTTGCGTATTGGATGCCGATTCAACTAATGTAGGCATTCATCAAGCATTAGGATTTAAAAAACCTCCCGTCTCTCTTATGGATTATTTTGGAGGGCCCATATTTTCTGGAGGAAAAGTTTCTTGTCCAGTAGATGATCCTACTCCTTTACCTGGGGCAGTTATTAATTTAGCCAAGATTCCCAAGAAATACTATCGTTTTGATCAAAAGGGGCTTCTCCTTTTTCAGTTAGGGAAAATAGGGGATAAAGGCCCGGGGGCTGGATGCGATGGCCCAATTTCTAAGATAGCAAGAGATTTAAGAATTGAAGGTATTGGAAGTCAACCCGTAACCCTAATAGATGTTAAAGCGGGTTTGGAAGACTCTGCCAGAGGAGTCATAACGAGTATGGACTGGATAATTACAGTAGTAGATCCTACTGTTGCTTCAATTCAAATAGCAGAAGATATTAAAAATCTCGTCTCCCGAATAAAAGCTGGGGAATTACCAGCTACCCAACACTTGGAAAATCCCAAACTTATTGAGGAGGCAAAGAGAATATATAAAGAAGCAAGAATAAAAGATTCTTTTGTGCTATTGAATAAAATCAAGGATGAAAAAATGGGAAATTATGTATCCAAAAAAATAAAAGAGAAGGGATTAAGAGTAATAGGAGTCATTCATGAAGATTCTTCAATTCCTTTATCCTGGCTAGAAGGAAAGCCGTTGGAAGGAATAAAAGCGAATAATGATATAATGGACGCCATTAAAAGATTGGAACAATGTGTAAAGTGGCAAGAATGAAAGAGGAAACACCAATGGCAAATTTTACTTTCCTCATGGCAACCATACTTATGAGAATACGAGGACTTTTTCGTGATAAGAAAGGGGAAGTTTTGTTAACGGGAGCTAAAAGGGGAGATGTAATTTTAGATTATGGTTGTGGAATCGGATTTAATACAATACCCGCTGCAGAGATAGTGGGAAAAGAGGGGATGGTATATGCTTTGGATATTCATCCCTTAGCTATCAAGTCGGTGGAGAAGAAAATAAGAAAAAAGGGATTAAAAAATGTAAAAACAATTTTATCCGGCTTGAATACTGGATTGCCAAATGAATCGGTTGATATCGTTTTACTGTATAATGTGCTTCCAATGGTTAAAAATCGCCCTGCTCTAATCAAAGAGCTGTATAGAGTGCTGAAACCTGGAGGAATACTCTCCGTCAAAAGTGGTCTAATTGTGAATTTATATTCAGGAGAGAAAATGGGAACAAAAGATTTAGAAAAACTCATGATTGACAATGGTCCATTAAAATTGGAAAGGAGAATAGAGAAATTTCATATTTTCAAAAAGATTAAAGATAATGGCTCGACCTCATATAACGGTGGATAAAAGCGTGATCAAACTGTTAGAAATGGATAAGAGGAGAGAAACATGAGCAAAATGAAGGAAATTCTATCGATAATAAGCAAAGAAAATGCTGTGAATCTGCAAGCTCTTAGCAAAAAGCTTGGTTTTAGCATCCCTACTCTTCGCGCTATAATTGAATCGATGGTTCATCAGGGATATCTGGAGGAAGTTGGATGCGAGAGTAATTGTGGCATCTGTCCAATCAAGTGCAATTCTAAAATTCCTAAAATCAAGATGTACAGGTTGACCGAGAAGGGTATGAGATACATTGGGAGAGACGAAGACGCTCGGAAGGATTCATAGATCTGGAGAAAATGCGCGGACAAGTGTTGTCATCCTATCTTACAGAAGTTTACATCTGAGGGTTTGTCAATCATTTCAACAAAAGAAGGTTATTATGATTCATTTATGGGCTGGTACGGGTTAAAAGCGGGATCTCCATACAGGTTAAATACTTTGTGACACCGCATTTTTATACCGATGTGCTCCGCTTCTTCTGACCAAAAAGGTGAACCAATCTTGAAACAGAAATCGTATTCTTTAGGTAGATAAGCGTTTTTTGCATTCCGGAGAGCCATTCCAACAGTTTCATTATTATCTATCAAGTTTAAGATGAAGCCCTCTGCGATTAGGGATCCAAAGTGTAGATCTGGAAACTCTCTTCGTATGCAGTATTGCAAGAATGCTTTAACGAAATCTCTGGTTCTCCATCCCGGGAAGATTATACCCTGATGACGTGTTGGTGCAACGATTGCATTCACTCCAGCATGAAGATAGGCCGTGGTGAGACAATTTTCCGGTAGCAATCCATCTATTCTGCCCGTGATACAACTCTGAAGAAACACTGTACTTGGTCCAAACTCCATGTTTTCAACGTGTCTTACGCTGTACGCTCCATGTAAGGAGAGACCGCTTCTCATCCCCCTAGGACTGAATAATCTGGAAAACCATGTTATTGGTGGAAAACCTCGAGCATCGAGAAGCAAATCCCCGGACTCATACAGATAATAAATACCATGCCCCATAGCATATATGAAGTTGCTGTTTTTCTGATACTCTCCTCCTTTAACAATTTGTTCTCCACTTATCATCTCAATGAAACGTGGGAAAAGGATCTGTGAGCATCTCGTGTATCTAGCTAAATCCTTAAAACCTTCTCTTTGTGAGACAGTTAAAAATGTGCTCTTGGTATTATAACCTCCTTTTTTCAGATCTTCTGAAAGTTTTAAATTTACAAAAAGTGTCTCACCTGTTGGCCACTTCATTGGTTCTTCCTTCGGTAACCCCATAATTGTATTAACCACAGGAGTTATAACTGGTAGATATCGCGATTCTATACTTGCACATGTTTGAATGGTTGCATTATTCTTCCAAGAACCCAGTTTTTCTATAATCGCATCATAAAACAGGGTTCTTGCAATCAGAGCAGAACAGTCCTCGACATTCCATGATATGATTCTTCCAACCGTATTTTCCATAAATGGATATCTGGTAAGCGTATCATTCTCCGGATCACCATACTTTGGATCGATATCACCATAGATGAAGTCGCTTGGAAGTCCAAAACCCTTAATGACCGATTGTTCATCATTTGGATAGTAAAACATCGGAATCATTGTAGTATCTCCTAATATTCCGATATGGATAGGATTTTCTGCATAGTATTCTCGTAACAATTCCAGATTCTTTGATGGGATACCTGCAATCTTTCCAAGCAACTCGTTGAGCTGTTCGTGTATCTTCCAAACATGTTTATTGCAGTGTGTTATCAGTTGTTTGTTTCCAGATGGGTAAACGATTCCCTTAATACCTATTTTCTCATCTCCAACAAATGCAAAACTACTATTGGCAAGAACAACCCCTTTATGATATGGAGTTAGATATGGAGCTAATGATGATAGGTTTTTCATTAAGGGTTGCCGTGGACTGTCGATTTCTTCAACCGTAATTTCTAATCTGTATCTTCCCTCATTTCTTGAGAACCATTTACCAATAACCTGTGCAGTGTATTCTCCAGGTTTACCATATATAATGGTTTCTGAATGTACCCTATCAACAGCAATATCTCCATTCTGTATCTCCGCTAATCCTGCTTGTGTAGAGGTATACATACATGTTTTCCCGTCTGGATCCTTAATGATAAGCATGATTTCATCGCCGAGCTCACTAACATGTTCAGAATCTTCATTTATCAGGTCTATTTTTATACGAGCATATTTATAATCTGGAATCGTAAATGTATGATGTCTTGAAAATCCTTTAAATAAAGCGTTTATAGTTTGAGCTGGGAAAAGAACGGTTGAGGGAGCTTTGCCTTCAAATTCGAAATAAACTTTGTCCAGCACAGCAACATCCTTGGTATCAGAAGGGTTTGTAATGGTAACATAACTTACCTTTCCAAATCTCTTGTTGATAAGTTGTATGAGCAAATCGTTTATCTCTTCAATACTTTCAAATCTCCATGTTTTCCTATAAGGCTTCAGATTTCCACAAATGAAAGTGTATTTCACACCAAGCTTTTTCAGTTGAGTTTCTATTTTCTCAATATCATCCGTTACAAATATCGGGATATTTAGATAGCTTGCTAGTGGGGCGGCAACCACGCCCATTTCATATCCTTTTTGGCTGTTTTCAATGATCAATGCGGAATCGCATTTCTTCCAAATCTTACTCAACTCTATGGAAACTTCTTCCAAAGAACCAGTTTTTATTTCTCTATACATGCCAGGATAAAAGTTCCTAAATCTATAGACTGGTAACGATGGATTTTCAAAATCTTGGACAAGTAAAGGTTGAGCATGTCGTTCTGCACCCTCATAGTATAGTGCGACAGGTGTGGCAATTAATGCGTAAAAGGGATTATCTTCACTGACGATAATGGGGATAGCTTCTTGCGATCTTTGGGATTTCATCTTTTCAATCGTTTCTAAAGCGAATTTCGTTTCAAGTACTTGCTGTCTTTCATGTTCTTTGATCCAAACCATAAGAAAAGATAGAGAAAGCAATAGTAGGGAGGAGATCACCAGTATTGCAATTTCTTTCCGCTCATCCCTCCACCATGTTTTCGCCATGCTAGAGATGATAATTGGTTATCCACTTTGTTTTGTTTGAGGGGTTATGTATCGCTTTTTATCTATTATTACAAGTAGGTCCCAGATGAGAACTGTTACCGTTGTTATTACGACTCCTAGCATAAGATCCAGCAAAACGTTTTCTCCTATAAGAAAGAGTTCACCATTACACAGATGATCCACCACTCCAAATATCGCACCCCCTGCTAAAAGCAGATTTAACCATGATTGATAAACATCTTCTTTCCAGCCTTTTATGTTCCTCCTCATGATGTAATGCGCTATCGCAGCTGCAGTAGGTATTGTATAACATACCATTTTTTCACCCCTTTTTACCTTTTATCTTCATGCTCGTGAATCAAGTTGCTCTATATATCATTTTTGGGAATATGAGCGTTGTCCGTTAAATGATTCAAAAATAAAGAATAGTGATAAAATGAGATGTTTTTAATTCCAACAGAGTTCAATTTTATCACTATTCACTCAAAAAAATTTATTCTGGGTAACTCTGGTTAATAGAAAAATATAGTTTCCATTAATCAAAGCACATGGATTGGTGTTTTTTTTGATTTATTTATCCAGCTTCTTTCACCGGAAGAAGCAGTGGTTCATCTAATATTAAAGATGCTTTGATCTTATTCATTACTAAAAGATTGTAACATATGACCTTCAACCT
>DRIF01000174.1 GCA_011052825.1 Thermoplasmatales archaeon | reverse complement strand
TATGTGGAAAGAGTTATAGAAACAATAAAGGATAGAACCAGAGTATTTGATAATTATTTTCCGAGTAAAAGATGGAAAATAAGACATGTTTATCTATGGTTTTCCATTTACATTTTCTACTATAACTGGATACGGAGTCATCAGAGTTTATCTAATAATTCTCCTGTATTTTATCAGAGAAACATAAAGATAGACAATGAGTATGAACGTTTTATTTTAGCATTGCAGGAGATGCTGCAATGCTTAAGTTAACAGCACCGAAGTGTTTGATTATTTTTGAAAAGTGTTTAAAAATGATGAATGATTAAAATTAAAAACAATTTTTTAATTCCCTAATATGAAAATTGTTGCTGGCTCTTCTTCACCAATGCTTGCAAAAAATTTGGCAAAAAAAATGAGTTTAGAAATAGCAGATGTTTCAACAAAAAGATTTCCTGATGGAGAATTTTATATTAAGGTAAATGAGGAATTTGAACATGCAATAATAGTCCAGAATACATATCCTGATGAAAATATTGTGGAACTTTTTTTATTGCAGGATGCTGTTAAAAGAATTGCAGATAAGATAGATTTAGTGATTCCCTATTATGGTTATGGAAGACAGGACAAAATTTTTGAGAAGGGAGAAGCAATAAGTGCTGAAAAAATGGCTAAATTAATTGAGCAGGACGCTGACAGAGTTATACTTGTGAATCCTCATAAAGATCATATAATCAACTTTTTTGACATTGAAGCAAAAGTTTGTGACGGAGTTCCTTCAATAGCGAAATTTTTTGAGGGTAAAATAGATGTTGTTATAGCTCCAGATAAAGGAGCTTTGGAAATGGCAAAAAAGGCTTCAGAGATAATAGGATGCGAATATAATTACTTTGAGAAAACCAGAATAAGCAGTAACGAAGTTAAAATGGAAATAAAGGATATGGATGTTAAGGGAAAAAAATTGCTCATAATTGACGATATTATTTCAACAGGCGGAACAATGACAAAGGCAATAGATTTGTTAAAAAAACAGAATGCCCATGAAATATATGTCTCTTGCATTCACGGACTCTTCATAGGAAATGCAGATGATAGAATTCTAAAAGCGGGGTGTAGAGAGATTATAACAACTGATACAATAGAAACAGCATACAGCAAAGCGAGTGTTGCAGAAAGGATATCACTTTTATTGCAGAATTAATTCAATTCTCTTCTATGGAATAAAAAAGTTGTGATAATAAATGTTGCCAGCAGAAATATTACAAGAGATATTAATGATTGAGAAGTTGAAATTGGATATAAACTTTGGGTTGGAACTCCCATCAACCTATCTGTCAATATTCTCTGTGCCGCCCCCATATTGTTGGAGGGGGAGATAGCATATGCAATTTTGCTATACCATGGACTGCTTGATGAACCACCAGAAAGGAAGTTGATTATAAGAGTTATTGGATAAAGCATATTCAAACCAAACCATCCAATTATTAGTGAAGAGATGAGAGAGGTAGCTGTTGTCCTTGTAATTGTAGAAAAAAGCATTGAAAAAGAGATGTAGCATCCAGCACCAAGTATTACAATTCCAATATATGCGTATGCTCTTGCAACACTTTCAATATCTGGAAATCCGCAATAGGCAATTGAAATGATATGTCCAGCTGTTGCAATTGGTATTATAATGCAGCATATGATTAGTAACACCCCCACAAATTTTCCAAATATTATCTCCTCTCTGCTGACAGGTTTTGAAAGCAATAGATAAATTGATTTTCTGCTCCTTTCCCTCACTATTAAATCATAAGAGAGAGTTATTGGTAAAATTATATAGAATATAGAAACGATTGAATGTGCACTTCCCATAATAGAAGGAAAATCTTGGGGAGAATGAGAGCTATAGTGAGAAAGTATTCCTGTTGAAAGTAAAAATCCAGCAATGTAAAGACCTCCTATTATAATCAATCTTTTTGTTTTTAAATATTCATAGAATTCTTTTTTGGCAATTTCCCATGCAGAGTATATTGAAAAATTCATTTTATTTTTCCTCCGTTAGCTTAAGAAATATTTCTTCCAAGTTTGGAGTTTTTTCCTCCATTTTTGTTATTTTTCCTCCGGCTTTTACTATTGCAGAATTTATTTCAGCTGTTGTTTTTTCATCCTTTACCCTTGCAACCAAGATATTCTTAAACACCTTTAAATCCTCCAGTCCATTGACTTTTTTTACAGATTCAATTATATCTTCATTAATGTTCAAACACGTTATCTTTACCTGTATGCCCTTTCCTTTTATTTCATCGATTAAATTTTTTATTTTATCTTTTCTTATGAGTTTTCCTTTATTTATTATTGCAACAGTATTACATATCTGCTGAACTTCATGGAGTAGATGAGAAGAAAGAAATAAAGTTATTCCTTCTTTAACAAGTTCTTTTATCAAATTTCTAATTTCATAGCTGGCTCTAGGATCAAGTCCTGAAGTTGGCTCATCATAAATCAATAATTCTGGTTCATTTATAAGTGATTGAGCTATTCCAAGTCTCTGTTTCATTCCATGAGAATATTCCCTTACCTTAGAATCTTTCCTTTCAAGCAAACCAACCATTTCAAGCAAATTCAATATCCTTTCCTCTCTCTCTGCCTTTGGTATACCAAAAAGTCTTGCATAAAAATCCATATTTTCATAGGCTGTCAAAGTGTCATAAAATCCCAGTTCTTCTGGAAGAAATCCTATTTTTTTTCTTATGTTTTTTCCATCTCTTAATACATCTCTGCCAAAAATTTTCGCTTCACCTGAAGTGGGAAATATAAATCCCATAAGTATATTCATTGTAGTTGTCTTTCCTGCTCCATTTGGCCCAAGAAATGCAAAAATTTCTCCTCTTTCAACTCTAAAAGAAATGCCGTCCAAAGCAACAATATTACGATACACCTTCCTTAAATTTTTAACTTCAATCATTTTTTGCAAATCCGTTTCAACTATATAAATAATTTTGGTAAATGTATCCTGAATTTTTATGAAACAGGAGAAATAAAGTAGACCAACCTGATTCTCCGATGAAACACATGAAGAAAGTGAAAATCAAAATTTATCTTAAACGCCCTTTTTAATTTTATTTTTTAAAATCCAAATCAATTTATCGAGATGGTCATCATTAAGAACATACCTGTGTGTTTTCCCAGATACTTTTATTTTTACGATATTTTGCCAATTTTTAATAGAAATATTCTTAATCTGGTTCCAGTAAAAAACGAGAGCATTTTTACTGTTTATTTATTTATCATTTATATTCTTTATATTGTTTTCAATTCCTGCAAGAATAGATGCAATTTCAAAAGGAAATATTATACCACCAAAAAGTGCCATAATAGAAGAGGATAATTTTCTCTGTATTTTCTCTATAAATATACTAGTGAACTTTTGCTCTGTCAAAATAAGTTTGTGGATTTCATTTGGAAGTTTTATCGCAGGGAAAACTGCTAAAATCTTATCCATATAAGATAATCCTTTTATTATATAACTTGCTTTCTGTGATTCTAAAATTTGAATTGTATTATACTTATTTCGGTGAATATCAGTAAAATTTTTGTTAGATGATGATAAATAATTTATATTCTCCTAATATAAATGCATATGTTCAATCCAAAAATGGAGAAAATTTCAAGAAAAAAGTTAGAAGAAATTCAATTAAAGAGATTGAGAAAAATTGTGATGCATGCATATGAAAATATTCCATTTTACAGAAAAAAAATTGATGAGGCTGGAGTAAATGCAAATATAAAAAGTTTTGATGACATAGAGAAAATTCCCTTCACAACAAAAGATGATTTAAGGAAAAATGCGCCATTTGGCTTGCTTGCTCTTCCAATGGAAAATTATATAGAACTTCATGCATCTTCAGGCACAACAGGCGAACCAGTTACAGTATGTTATACACAAGGAGATATAGAAGTATGGGCAGAGGTGATGGCTCGCTGTCTTTCAATGGCTGGGCTTACAAAAAAAGATATTTTCCAGATTCCAATACCATATGGCACTTTTACAGGAGCTTTTGGATTTCATTATGGAGGGCAGAAGATAGGAGCTTTAATTATTCCAACTGGAAAAGGAGACAGTGAGAGACAAATAAGATTAATGAGATATTATGGAACAACTTTTATTGCAGGAATTGCATCATATGCTCTGCATCTGGCAAAAATTGCAAAAAAAATTGATATAGAGCCAAGAGAACTTAATGTGAGAAATGGAATATTTGGGGCTGAAATTTTTACAAAAGAAACAAAGAGGAAAATAATGGAAGAATGGAATATGGACGTACATGACATTTATGGACTAACTGAAATGTGCGGTCCAGGAGTTTCTGCAGACTGTGACGAACACGATGGTCTCCATATATGGGAAGACCATTTTTTTGCAGAGATTATTGACCCAAAAACAGGAGAGAGGATTGAGGATGAAGAAGAGGGAGAGTTGGTTTTGACAACATTAACAAAAGAAGGCATGCCAATAATAAGATATAGAACGAGAGATATAACATTCTTTTATGATGAACTATGCAACTGCGGAAGAACGCACAGGAAGCACGCACCAATTAAAGGAAGGAGCGACGACATGATTATAGTAAAAGGCACAAATATATTTCCAAGTCAAATAGAGGAGGCGATTATGAAACATGAAAAAGTGGGAAACAATTGGCTGATGATTTTAGAAAAAATAGGAGATATGGATGGAATTGTTGTAAAAGTAGAGGGAAAAGAAAAATTTGATGAAAAAGAGAGAAGGAATATTGAAAAAGAAATAGAAAAGGAGATAAAAATAATTACAACTCTTGGAGTGAAAGTAGAGATTGTTGATCCAGATACACTTCCTATATCTGAGGGAAAAGCAAAAAGAGTTATTGACAGGAGAAAATGATTTAAAAACATTTTTCATTATTATTTTCATGAAATCTTTAGCAATATTCATAGTAGTTTTGTTTATGACATTTGGTGCAATTGCCACCTTAAATGAAACCCCAGTTAACTTTCGAGAAAAAGTTAAAAAAGAATTCATAAATTTTTCTGAGCCATTTATAGAGGAAAATGCTGTTAGAATAGATGGTTGTGCAAATCTTATATCAGAAAATAAACCTGTTATTCCATTTTACAAAAAAACTTACATTTATCCTGCAGGAACTTCATTTAAAATTGAGATAAGTCCGGCAGAAATAAAAAATATAGGGAAAATAAATCTCCCATCATCATATATTCCAGTACCTCCTGGGTATGAATTAAAGAAAGGGAGTTACAATGCTGATATTGTATATCCAGAAAAATGGTATTCCTATGATGTTATATCTGGATTTAAAAATGGAAGAAGAGTGAGTATTCTGAATATATATTTTTATCCTTTAAGATATGTTGCAGGAGATGGATTTTTTGCAGAAAAATTTGAGTTAAAAATTGAATATGAAATTCCAGAGAAACCATTGTTTTCAAATGATGAATATGATTTGCTCATTATATGCCCAGAAGAATGGAAAGAAGATTTGCAGATATTCAAAGAACATAAGGAAAGCCATGGAATAAGAACAGTAATTGCAGGATTAAATGAAATTTATTCAGGAAAATATTTCTCCACCCAAGGGAGGGATGATGCAGAGAAAATAAAATACTTCATAAAAGATGCAATAGAGCAGTGGGGAATAAAATATGTTTTGCTTGTTGGAGGTAGAAAACCGGGTATAGAAGAAAGATGGTATGTTCCAGTAAGATATGTATACGTTTACTGGGCTGATGAAATTAAGTATATTAGTGATTTGTATTTTGCAGACATTTATGATGGAAACTATAACTTCTCTTCATGGGACACAGATGGAAATAATGTGTTTGGAGAATGGAAAACTTTTGGAAATTTAAATGATGAAATGGATTTGTATCCAGATGTTTATGTTGGAAGATGGGCTTGCAGAAATAAAATGGAGCTCAAAATAATGATTGAAAAAACAGTGAGCTATGAAAACAGAAAGGCAAGCAAAAGAATTGTTCTTGCTGGAGGAGATAATTTTGATGCAGAAGGAATAGAAGGAGAAATAGTATGCGATAAATCTCTATCATATTTACCAGGATTTGAAGGAGATAAAATATACGTTAGTTTTGGAGATGTAACTTCAAAAGCAATGAAGGAAGGTTTGAATAAAGGGGCTTCTTTCATTCATCTTCATGGACATGGAAGCCCAATTTACTGGAGTACTCACAAGCCAGGGAGTGAAGAATGGGAAGATGGATTAAAATTTTATGATTTGCCTTTCTTCTTCAATGAAGAATATCCAATAGCGGTTATAGGTGGATGCCACACAGCAATGTTCAATGTAAGTATAACAATTCACCCATGGACTGGAGGTATACCAGCCCCAGAAGGGTTGAGCTGGTGGTTTGCAAGAAAATATAATGGAGGAGCAATAGCCTCACTTGGCTATACAGCATTTCCTGTTGCAACTCCAGGAGAAGAAGGCGATTTAGATGGAGATGGAATTAATGACCCAGATTGCGCAGAATCAGGATATGGATATATGCAAATAAACTTTTTCAAGGCATACGGCACAGAAGGTAATGAATATCTTGGAGAATGCTGGGGATATGCAGTCGGAGAATATGTTGAGCATTTCAAAATTCCCTATCAGAGATGGCATCTTCACACCATACAATCTTTCGTTCTCCTTGGAGACCCAAGTTTGAAAATAGGAGGATATTGAACTATTTAATCTCCTTTACTGGCAAACCTGCATAAATTTTGCCACTTTCTAATATTTTATTTTTGGTTACTAAACTTTTAGCTCCAACAACTACATTGTCTTCTATGGTGACACCTGGCATTATGAAAGATTCTCCGCCTATGAGACAGTTCTTTCCAATTTTAACCTTCTTTACTATCAGTTTATCTTCCGCAAGGTGCCCTGTTATCAAAGACCTTCCTCCAATCATTGTATTATCTCCTATTTCTATAACGCATGGGTCAGCAATCCATTCCTCTCCAGCCAGAAAAACGTTTTTGCCTATTTTACACCCTATCAAAGATAAATAAAAAGATTTTATTGGAGGAAGAACGAAAATGTTTATTAGTTTATATGTGGGATAATATAAAGCAAAATAAAGAGTATACTTAAATGCAGTTTTATCTTTAAGAGATTTTCCATATCTACCTTCCTTATATTTTAATCTCAATCCATTTATGAAAAGAGCAGTTGAAAATATTGATGAAAAAATTAAAATGAGATAGCTTAAAATGATGGCAATTGAGAAAATAAAAAAGTAAAGAATGTTGCTTAAATCAATTATTTTGAGAAGGAAGTATAAAAAGATTGCTGGAAAAAAAATTGCTATGGAAAATGCTGTTATTGGTACAGCAAAAATAAGAATCATTCTTACTATACTCACCAAAGACAAATCAAACTTTTTTTCTTCTCCCTTATATTTCATGAGAGATAAAAGAGATAGAATTTAATATGTTTTATGTCATGCATTTTTATTTTAATTCAAGCTTGAATTAAATTTAACCTAAACTATATAAAATACCTTTGTATATAGAAAAAGCATAAAAAAGGCGTTGGTATAATGGCAAAACAGCAATCTCAAATGGGGTTTTTCCTCCTGCTAATGATATCCTTGCTCATCATATTTGACCCACGTATCAGAGGAGCGTTAGGATCTGCTGTGGGAGTTGTATTTTTTCCAATTTTTGGCTTTGATTATAAATATCCTGTGCTGACTATATTTATAGCTGGGTCAATTGTTATAATAATATCTGCTGTTATAAGGCATGTAACTATTGACTGGATTGAAACTGCAAAAATGCAGTTTATAGTATCAAACTTTCAGAAAAAATATAGAGAAGCAATGAAAAACCAGAATAAATATATGATTAAAAAAATGCAGAAAATGCAAGCTGAGATAATGAAAATGCAGGGAGAAGTTTCTTCAAAACAGATGAAATTGATGCCAATAACCCTCCTCATCTTTGTGCCAATTTTTACCTGGCTGTGGGAATTTTTTATGAAAACGCCTCACTATTATTTCGACACACCATGGAGCATACATGTAAATTTCTTTGATAATCCTGTTTTGTTTCCAAACTGGATTCTTCTCTATATGCTTTTGTCCATACCATTAACACATGTTATACAATATGTTTTGAGATTGAAATGGAGCAGAGAGTAATTACTATAAGTGGATTACCTGGCAGTGGAACTACTACAGTTGCCAAATTGCTTGCTGAAAAAACAAAAATGAAATATGTTAATGTTGGAGAATTGTTTAGAGAATTGGCAGATAAAAACAAAATGAATTTGGAAATGTTTGAAGAGTATTGCGAGGAACATCCTGAAATTGATAGAGAAATAGATAGAAAACAGGAAGAATTACTCAGGAAAGGAAATATAATTCTGGAAGGAAGATTATCAGGATGGATAGCCCATATTAAAAAAATAGATGCTTTTAAAATATGGTTTGATTGTGAAAGAGAGGAGAGAATAAGAAGGATAGAAGAAAGAGAGGGAGGAGAAATTTTTGATAAGAAGAGAGAGACAAAAAGGAGGATAGAAAGTGAAAAAAGGAGATACAAGAAATTTTATGGAATAGATTTAGAAGATAAATCAATCTATGATTTGGTAATAGATACAACAAACATTCCGCCTGAAAAAATTGTTAAAAAAATTATAGAAAAGATGAAGGAATAATTTTATATAACACAATATTTCTTTGAAAATATTTTTATATTTTCCAAGTATTATTATCATGAATGTTATAAAAGCTATTGAATTGGTTGGTTCTTCTTCAGAAGGTTTTGAAAAAGCGGTTGAAAACGCTATAAATGAGGCAAAAAAAACTTTGAGAAATATAAGAAGAGTTGAAGTATCAAACTTTGAGGTTTTGATGGAAAATGATGAAATAAAAATGTATCAGGCAAAAGTGAAATTATATTTCACAGTAGAGAGAGATTAGATTGGGATAAAAATATAAACAATCGCAAAAATTTTATAAATTAATTTTTAATTACCTTTGGTTGGGAATGGGGTTATTGAAAAAGTTTTTACTTTTTCATATCTCGCCTCCCCAAAATTTCCCCCATTCCCAATAAATTTGTTATGAATAGAATTTTTTTGCCATTTTAACTGCCTTTTCCTTTACATCCTTTCCTTTATATACGTCAGCCATCATATGAGCAATTTCATTCATTTCTTCTTCCTTCATCCCAATATATGTTGCCTCCGCAACTCCTATTCTCCCAATACAGTCAATAAAAATATGATTTTTTTCGAGTAGTTTATAAAATTTATTTGACTCTACCTCATTCAAATCAAGCAGTACTTGATGACTTTCTGTAAATCCTTTTTCTGTAAATTTAATAGGCACATTCAGTTCATATAAAGATTTTGCAAGAGATTTTGCATTTTTCACTGTTTGTATTGCATATTCTCTTCCCATTTTAATAAGCTCCTCTGCAACAAAACCCAAACAAGCTATTCTATTTAGATGTGGATTATCTACCAGCCCTATACCATTTTCAAAATTGAAGTGAAGATATTCTGAGAGTTTTTCTGCCATTTCTTTTATGTTTGTTAAGACTATTCCTCCCTGAGGCCCTGGAAATGATTTATGGGTTGAACCAATCATGACATGACATCCTTCTTTGAGTGGAAGTTGAAATTTCTTTCCAGCAATCAGACCAAGGACATGAGAAGCATCATAAACAATTGTTCCATCAAATTTTTTTGAGATTTTTTCAATAGGGTGAGGAAATGGGCAGATTGAAGAAGCTATTAATATAAGGGGAAAATCTCTATCAATTTTTTGCATTTCATTTTCATCTATTGAATAATATTTAGTTGGAAGGGGGTAAAATTCCCTCTCAAATTTATGATAACCAAGAGGATATCCTCCATCTTTTTTGGATATACCAGCCAACTCGTCTCCACATTTTGTAAATGAAAAAATTACAGCTAAATCACAGATATTTCCAGATACAGGTGTAATAAGAGAATATTTAACACCAAACAACTTTTCTATTTTTTTCTTAACATATTCACATATTTCCAATGAATATTGACTCCCTCCATACCATTCATTTCCATATCTACCTGACAAATCGCTTGCAAGAATTTTCAAGGCAATCTTTGAAATTCTGTTTTCAGAAGCAACTAAATTTATCCCCGATAATTTAAATTTCTCATGTTTTCTGACCAAATCTATTATTTCTTCTTCTTCCATATTATGAAAAGTATAGCACCTATTATAATTATAACAAGCCCAACTGCGAGGGCGCCCCCTCCTCCCCCTTTGCTTCTGCTTATTAATGTTAAATATACTTCCTCATAATTTTTTCTATTTTCATATCCTTCAGGATAATAATTGAATTTTATTCTTACATTTGCTTCTTTGGAAACATCTGGCGTTATGTCCACTGATATTTTCTTCCTTTCCTTTGGTAAGAGAGAGAATTTAGTATATGAAAATGAGAAACCTGTTGCATTCTCTTCTTCAATTTCAACAACTACTTTTGCATTGCAGTTGTTTGTAACATTAAAATAAACTTTTTTTTCCTCTCCTCTATACAGATTTACTGCAGAAGGTGATTCTATGGTAAGCCCTTTATCAATAAAATCTTCCATTGGATAAATATATTTTATTGCTTCCGAACCCTTAATAAAAAAACTTCCATTTGTATAAACGTGCAGTTTAACTGAATAACCCACAAATGCCTCAACTTCCTTATTTGCCTGAAAAACTATTTTTACATTTTTACTCTCGCTCCCTCCAAAAATTCCTGTTGGAGTTACAGAGAACTGGCTTGGAGAAGGAGTGACTGATAGCCAATCTGGAACATCTTTTGCCTCAACATATACTGTTAAAGGAATTGGAATTATGGAACCAGCTCCCCATTTGAGTGTTATATTTGCATCAACGCTCTCGCTTTTCCCTATTGGTATTGGACTGGGTTCATCAACATTTATTTCTATCTCCGAAAAAATAAACCCCGCATTAGTTAAAGGCAGGAATGCCATGCACGCCATAAACAATGGAATAATTTTTTTCATAATATTTGTATCATGATTGAATATTAATTTTTTATCTATCATCAATATCGGCAGATACAGATTTACCATTTTTAAATCTGTATTTTGTTATTGTAAGAGCTCGGCAATAACAAATTTTCAATAAAATAGTTTGTTTTGCTGCTGTTATTGCGGTAAAAATGCATGATGATCTGAAAAACAAGCAAAAATACATCAAATCAATTCTTTTCAAATCTAACCAATTTATGAATAAAAGCAATGATTGAGCAAATGTTAAGTTAAATATGCCACGCTAATGAGATTATCCGCTACACCATTTTGCAATCTCGTTAATGCAACTAAGTTTAGAGCTAATAGACATAATGTAGTATGGAAAAATGCATATCTTTTTCCTTTCCTGTGTAAATTTGTTTCAAATCCCGCATGATTTTTGAGATATGAATTAAAACCTTCATTGCTATTCCTTTCCTTCGCATATCTTTTCCTTAGATTACC
>DRIF01000173.1 GCA_011052825.1 Thermoplasmatales archaeon | reverse complement strand
TTTTCCGATGCAATTTTTATAACTTCGTCGAATGTTTTATTTATTACAAATATTCCCATGAACTTCTTTGGAATAAGATTATATGGCAAATTATTGTTCATTAATGCTATTGCTTCTCTTGTGTGCAATATTTTGTTCAGTCCAAATTCGCAAATTCCGATAGAATTATATTCACTTATCTCATTTTTATACATCCCATTCCCTCCTCTTTTTATCTTTCAATTTAATAAAAAGATGTAATTAAAAAATAAATCGATTTTTTGGATGGGCTCTGGAAAGTAAAAAAATTGATATAAAACCTTATATAAAAAATTGCTCAAAAATGCTCATCATTCATGGAAAAAAAGATGAAATTGTTGAAAGCAAAAATGCATATATGATATACAGAGAAGCAAAAAAACCAAAGAAACTTATTCTTTTAGATGCTGACCATTCCTTCTCTCAGAATGAAGAAAGAATGAAAGCACTTCAGGAAGTTATAAAATGGATAAAAAGATATTTACTTTAAATTTATTAAATGGCTTCCGTCGCAACTTTCCGCTTTAAATGGATAACCTTCTCTGCAAGCTGAAAATGTTAGATTATTTTTCTTACAAACTTTTTCTATTCTTTCGAGAAATGAAAATCTGATATTTTTTGGAAGATAAAAAGAATTTCCATATTTTATCCATTTGTACTTATCAATATCCATAACTTCTCTCAATCTTTTAAATGAATCCTGTCTTGGTTTTAAAGTTGAGGAAATGATATGCTTTACATATGGCGAGACAGCATAAACAATTTCTTCAATCTCCTCATCATTTATACTTGGAATTATTGGGTCTATTCTAACTGAGTTCAGTATCCCATGTTCATTAAGAGTTTTTAAAGCATCTATCCTTTTTGAAGGTGGAGGAGCAAATTTCTCAATTTTTTTTGCTTTTTCTTTATCGAGAGTTGTTATTGTGATGCTAACTGTCGCCCTCATATTTTCTATCAAATCTACATCCCTAACCACCATATCAGATTTTGTTATAATCAAAACTTTTATTCCATATTCCTTAAACAATTTCAAACATTTTCTGGTCATCTGAAATTTTTTCTCTTCAGGAGTATATGGGTCACTGCTGTTTGACATGCTTATATAAGTATCAACTTTATGTAATTCCTTTTTCAATCTTTTTATTAAATCTTTTTTTAATCTTGCATGAAATGCATTTGGAATATATGAAGTTATATAGCAGTATATGCATGCATGAGAGCAGCCAGTATATGGGCTGAAGGAATATTTCTTTGGGCATGTGCATAATTTACTTTTCCATGGGTCAAATTCTGAAATTAGCACATATGTAAATTCTTCCGTCTATAAATTTTTAAATACTTTGCTTATGCGATTTCATGGTTGAAGTGAAAGAATTTGCAGGTTTACGCCCGCTCAATCCAGAAAAATTTTGTACAAAACCATATGATGTTATTGGTAAGGAAGAGATGGAGGATTTAAGAAAAAACTTAGATTCTGCAATACACATAATTCTACCAGTTGAAGACGGAGATAAATATGAGAATGCGAGGAGGGAATTTGAGAGATTGAAAAAAAATATGGTGAGAGATGAACCAAGCATTTATTTATACAAAGAAGGCAATGAAGATTTCAGTCAGAGGGGTTTTATACTCTGCGTTTCTCTTAAAGATTATGAAAATGGATGGATAAAAAAACATGAGGAGACAAGGGAAAAACCACTGCAGGACAGAATAAAGCATATTGAAGCAGTTAAGGCACATACTGGACTTGTATGGACTTTTTTTAATAAAAATGATAATGTGAAAAAAATTATGGAAGAAATTTTAAAAGAAAAACCTGTTTTTGATTTTAAAAAATACAATTATCGGCATCAGTTATGGAAAATAAGCGACAAAAAAATGATAGAGAGAATAAAGGAGGTTTTTCATCCAATGCATCTTTACATTGCAGATGGACATCACAGAATTGCAGCTTCATATGAATACTGGAAAAAATATGATGGAGAAGAGGCAAAATATGTAATGATATTTTCTGCAAGTGATGACGAAATTAAAATATTGCCATATAACAGGGTGATAAAAAAAATAGATGTGGAGAATTTTATAGAAAGATTAAAAAAAGATTTTTATGTTGAAAAAATGAGAGAAATAAAAGAACCTAAAAAACATGAGATACAGATATACTACAAAAAAGAATGGTGGAAAATTTCTCCAAAAAATTTAGAGGGGAATGTTGTTGAAAGATTGGATGTAAGCATTGTTCAGAATAAAATTCTTGAACCTATTTTAGGAATAAAGGATGTCAGGAGAAATCCAAACATTTTTTTCGTTGGAGGCGAAATGGAAAGAAAAGAATATGAGGAATTTGTTGATAAAAAGGGAAATGATGCAGTGATTTATCTTCACCCAACAAGTATTGAAGAATTAAAGGAAGTTGCAGATGCAAAATTAAATATGCCACCAAAATCAACATGGTTCCACCCAAAACTACTTACTGGACTTGTTTTTCATACAATAAATGAATGATTCTCTTTTCACTGCTTTTTCTCTATCTTTTTATTATTTTTTCCTTTTATTTTATTTCTCAAATTTTTTATAAATTTTGGCATGCTTTCAATATCTTTCACCATTGAATTTTTCATGAATGTAAGACGATATTCTGTTATGCATTTTGTTCTTCCTTTTAAATTATGCTCAAGTTTTCTACATAAATACCATCCTCTTTTGTCCCAGTCGGTCAGTATTATTATTTCCTTGTATTTTGATGCAATATAATCACATAAATTTGCTATTTCCATTCCACAATGAAGAATTAATATTTCTCCATTTATATTGAGGGAGTG
>DRIF01000172.1 GCA_011052825.1 Thermoplasmatales archaeon | reverse complement strand
GACATGGAATTTTGGAGATGGAAGCTATGCATATCAGCAAAATCCAACACATCAATATTCAGATGATGGAACATATAATGTAACATTAACTGTTACAGATAATGATGGAGCAACAAATTCAACAACAAAACAAATTGTTGTATTAAATGTTCCTCCAGTTGCGAACTTTTCTTATTTGCCATTGAATCCAACTGATTTAGATATAATTTCATTTACAGATTTGAGTAATGATAGCGATGGTTTCATTACAAACTGGACATGGAATTTTGGAGATGGAAGCTATGCATATCAGCAAAATCCAACACATCAATATTCAGATGATGGAACATATAATGTAACATTAACTGTTACAGATAATGATGGAGCAACAAATTCAACAACAAAACAAATTGTTGTATTAAATGTTCCTCCAGTTGCGAACTTTTCTTATTTGCCATTGAATCCAACTGATTTAGATATAATTTCATTTACAGATTTGAGTAATGATAGCGATGGTTTCATTACAAACTGGACATGGAATTTTGGAGATGGTTCAATAAGCTATCAACAAAATGCAACACATCGATATTCAGATAATGGAATATACAATGTAACATTAACTGTTACAGACAATGATGGAGCGAAATCAAGTTTAAGCATATCCATAAATATTTCAAATATTTTAATAGCAAATTTCACCTACACCCCACTAAATCCTGTTTCAAATCAACAAATTCATTTTATTGATTTATCCTATGGGGCTTCTGGCTGGCTGTGGGATTTTGGGGATGGTTCAACTATTTCGCAAAAAAATCCATATCATGCTTATCCACTAGGAAACTACTATAATGTCACCCTTTTTATATACAATGGTAGTTTGAATAGCAGTGTTTCAAAAATTGTTAAGGTTGATAATAAAATAAATTTATTCAAAAATGCAAATAATGTGGTAAATTATGTTTCATGGTTGAGTAATTCAACAACAGCATCTGCTCTTGCAAATTTAATTGGAAGCAATATTATGCCAACTGGTAGCGTTATAAGCAAATGGAATGTTAATACTGGAACTTTTGACAGCTACGTTGTTGGAATTTCTCCTCCATCATATGATTTTGTTATTAATCCATATGATGTTATTGTATTGAGAGTTGCAAGTAGCGGTAACTTTATAGAATCTGCAATTCTTTTACAGGATAGAATGGTTCAGTTGTTCAAAAATGCAAATAATGTGGTAAATCATATTTCATGGAGCTGTTTAAGTTCAACAACAGCATCTGCTCTTGCAAATTTAATTGGAAGCAATATTATGCCAACTGGTAGCGTTATAAGCAAATGGAATGTTAATACTGGAACTTTTGACAGCTACGTTGTTGGAATTTCTCCTCCATCATATGATTTTGTTATTAATCCAGGAGATTGTGTTGTTTTAAGGGTCGCAAATGGTGGAAGTTTTTTAATTGAGGTGATAAAATGAGGAAAATAAAAAGTTTGTTTGTTGTGGTTTTGATGCTGGTAAGCATGGCAAGTGTATTTAAAATTGGAAATGCTTTGGATCAGCCATTTCCTGTATATGGATATATAAAAGATAGCCAGGGAAATCCAGTTTCAGGCGCCACTGTAATAGTGAGGGATGTTAGTAAATCAACACAGATTTCTGTTACAACACTGGGAAACGGATACTATCAAGCAGATTTATTTAATCTCCCTAATTGTGAGAATGGAGATACAATAAAGGTTTCATGTTCTTACAACAATGAAGAGAATAGCAAGTCATTTGTTTTGAATATACAGCAAACATCAAAAAATATAAGTTTCTCTTTGATAGGAGATCCATCTGTCTCCACTTTAAATGCATACAACATAACAAGTTATACTGCAATTTTAAAGGGAGAACTAACTGATTTAGGAGGAGATAACTCATGCCAAGTGTGGTTCCAGTATGGAACAACTCCTTCCTATGGCTTCACTACAACAAAAACAACACTTAATTCTCCTGGTGTCTTTACTAAAAGCATATCAAATTTAAAACCAGATAAAACATATCATTTCAGAGCTGTTGCAAAGAACAGCAAGGGAACAGTTTATGGAGTGGATGCAATTCTCACGACTCCCCCTGCAATGCCACAAGTAACAACATATTCAGCAACAAATATTGGCTATGAGTCAGCAAAATTAAATGGTTATTTAAGTAAAGTTGGGGCAAGTAGCTGCGAGGTATGGTTTGTTTATGATGTTAGCTATCACAACAACTGGTGGGAATATGCATATGAAACTCCTCACTTTCAAAAAACAACTGCCTCATCTTTTTCTCACACTATAACTGGACTGTCATTAAACGTTACATATCATTTCAGGGCTGTTGCATCAAATCCAGCTGGAAATGTATCTGGAAATGACAAAACATTTACAACTCATGTACTTCTTCCAGGAATTTCAACTTTAAATGCATACAACATAACAAGTTATACTGCAATTTTAAAGGGAGAACTAACTGATTTGGGAGGGAGTGAAAGCTGTCAGGTATGGTTTGAATATGGAGAAACAAGCTCGTATGGTTTAAGCACAAACATAATATCAATAAACACAACTGGAGAATTTTCTATTTTTATTGAAAATCTAAATCCCGGAAAAATATATCATTTCAGAGCTGTTGCAAAGAATAGCAAGGGGATTTCATATGGAATAGATAAAACTTTCTCAACGCTTGCTGTTAAAGCATCTGTTGAAACAAATTCTGTTGATTATGCAATAGTTTTGAAAGGAAATCTAACAAGTTTGGGAGGAGATGCAAGTTGTCAGGTATGGTTTGAATATTGGGAAGAAAATGGAACACATGTATCAACTTCAAAGCAAACAGTCAGTAAAACAGGATTATTTACTGAAACAATTACAGGACTGAACGAAAACTCAACTTACTACTATAGGGCTATAGTGGAGAACAGCAAGGGGATTTCATATGGAGTAAATCTTTCATTTAAAATGTATTCCTTGCCCTCTCCTCCAGAAATTGAAACTCTTAATGCGTCAGCTGGCTCAACTAACGCAACTTTATATGCCAATCTTACTAATATGGGAGATAGTGTATTTTGCTATGTGTGGTTTGAATACTGGAATAAAACTAAAACAAAATATACCACTCCCATTAATATTACAAATACCACAGGAATATTTCATGTAGAGGTGAAAGAAATTGAAGATGGTAAAAAATATTTCTACAGGGCGGTGGCGGTTGGTTCAAATGGGAGAATTTCATATGGAGACGTGAAGAATTTTACCACGATTGCAATGGAAAATCATAATCCAAACATAACAATTTTATATCCCGAAAACGGTTCTGTAACTGGAGTAAATATCTCTATGCAGGTGAATATTTATGATGCCGATAATGACACAGTTAATGTTACATTTTATTGGGAAAACAATACAAGAATAAAATCTGTTAATACAAAGAATGGTATCGCAAGTGTCGCAGTAAATTTAGATTATGGAAAAAGCTATGGATGGTATGTTGTTGCAGATGATGGCAAGAATGAGAGTAAATCACAAATAATTTATTTT
>DRIF01000171.1 GCA_011052825.1 Thermoplasmatales archaeon | reverse complement strand
TGGGAAACATCTCCTTTAATACAGGATCCAGAAAACCCAAATCTAAATGAGATAGAAATTCCGATATTTCCACTGGATTTTCTTTTGTAGGATTCCTGAATAATGCTTGCAATTCATATTTCCTACCGATCTCTTTGTCCAAAAAATTCCGATTACTTTTTATTAGCCTTTCTATTTCTATTTCATCCCATCCCATTTTAATCAAAAAAATGATGGGATCTCTCTTTATTTTTTTATGAATTTTTCAGCTACGAGTTATGCCAAAAATGGTTAGTCTTATATACGAGAAGGGCTAATCTGTATCCGCCCCTCCACCTCCCATCAATCCATCATCTATATGAAGCATTATATTGTGCTTTGAGAATGCAGAAATTACCTTTTCCTTAGAATATTGAGGAAATGTTGTGTGCCCAAAAAATCTATTCTCCATGAAATCTACTTCCACGAATATATCCTGCCTGAAAGGATCTGCATACCACTCTGCCATCATATATTCTTCAATGTTTTGTACTCCATCTTTATCTCCATCTAAGCTACTATGATTTTCTGGAATAAAAGGATTATAGCCATATTTATCTTCCCATTCTATTGGTACGCCATCATTATCATAATCTTTTCCAGCATCGCTTACATTCGGATTAGTTCCATATACAAAAACTTCTTCATACCATGTAAGGCGGTCACCATCTGCATCTGTCTGGTATATATCGAACCATATTTCATAGTCATTTTCATTATAATTTCCATCTTCTGTCCCACTGCTATGTCCATAGCCACTTTCATCTCCTAAAAAATCTTCTCCCTGCCAGCTACCATCTTTTAATGAATAAATGAGCTCTAATGCTTTTCCTGTATAATCTCCCTGTTCAGGGCTAATATCACATAAAATTTTTTCATCACCAACCATTTCATACAATTTTATTTCTATGCTCACCTTTTCCTTTGAATCATTTACATTTTGAATATGTCTCCATCGCGGATAAACATCCAAGCCCTTCCAGTTTCTTACCTCAAAACCTTTTCCATCTATAATTATATCTATAACTATTTGTGGTTCTTCTCTTTTTTCAAAATCTATTTTTCTTATCCTATCTATTCCAAAAATTACCTCAACATCAACTGTTGGGTCATAATCATTTATGATTATGTTTTGCGCTACAGATCCCTGTTCATCTTCTAGATAATAAATAAGGAAAATAGATGAAATTAAAACCACAACGATGAGAACTGCCCATAAGCGTTTCTCCATGAGAATAAATGTTGGTAAATATTTATATCCTTTCGTCAAATTAGAAATTTTCTCTATTTTCATGGTTAGTCCAAATTCTGGGTTGATAAATTTTTCTGGTATTTATAGAATTGCTTTTTAGGTGCTGTGTTGCATAACTTTTATTAATTTCATATCCTTTTCTTTTGGGGATGGGATATGAAAAAGAAAAGATGGGGTAAAAAGTATGTAGATAAAAGAAACTGGAAAGAATATAATAAAAAGCTGGTGAAAAGGGAAGAGACATAATTTCCTTAGATTTCATGAAACATGGAAAAAGGAATTAGAAGATATGAACAAGGGGAAAGAAGGTACTCCCTATCAATATCCAGAAACTTTAATGACTTTCCTTGGCTATATCTATATACTCTTAGGCATTGATTACAAATGTTGCACGGTTATCTACTTGGATTATCAAAACTCATTCCATTTGAAGTCTCCCATTATTCAGCTATATATAGAAGGATAACCAAACTGAAAATTGACTTAGAAAAAACTTTATTGAAATATAAAGGCAAAGACGTTGTTATTTCATTAGATTCCACTGGAGTAAAAGTAACAAATCGTGGAGAATGGATTCATGATAAATAGAAAGTGAGGAGGGATGGATTAAGACTCATACTTCAGTTGATGATAAAAACAAGCAGGTTGTGGCTATAAGCATAACAAATGAGGAAACACATGATAATGCCAAGTTTGGAGAGTTAATAGAACAATCTGTGAAAAACGTTAATAGGAAAGGAGGTAAAATTGCTGGCTCTGTGTGCTTCATATTTTTTCATCAAATTCAACAAGATTGTCTAAAATATCTATCTTGTTATCACTGTAAACTTGTATAGCAACTTTGCAAAGCTCTAAAGACATAGCATCTACGGGCACAAGAAATGTTCTAGGGCTTGGCTTTAGAGCATCAATGTTTCCAAAATTAATAGAGAGCCTCCCTAAAAAACAGAGATTTATTTTGGTAATTTTGTCGGGTAAGATCGATGAATGCGCGTTTTATTTCATTAATTATAAGGGCTAGAGAATAGCAGTACATTTATATTTTCATTAAAATTTGGATCTATTGAGAACTTGGGATGAAAAAGTAAAAAAGAAGATTGAGGTTAGAGATATAATCTTGGTAGTATATTTCTTCCGATTATTTGCTCAAACCATTCGTTTATTATTTCAAGAATATGCCAGATGTCAAAAGAAAATATCTTCGGCATTATCATTGGCAATGGGTCTGACCATTCGCTTTGCATGCCATGTTCATCCTTAGCCTTGGCTCTTATTTCATAGCTGCCCCATTTGCTCCACTTATGGCCTACTTCTGCCGTATCTCCAGAAGCATAAGGTCCAATCCAACCACTATATGTTCCATCTCCCCAGTCAAACATATAGTAGATTTTATCTCCATCAGGGTCAGTGGTGGAAGTAGTATATATGTACTCCTTATTAACCTTACCCAACTTAGGTCCCTGCGGCGTCTCCGGTTTTTCAGGTGGTTGTGATTGCTCTGCAATAGCAAGGCTTGGATCCCCAAATGGCTGCCATTCTTCGAGAGTTAAAAAATCCCATCTGTCCATTTCAGGATAGATATAAATGGCTATTGCTTTGCTCCACATTTCTCCTATGGTTATTGCACCTTCCTGTTTATAAGCTTTGAACATGCTCACTTCAAATTTGGAGGTAAGGGTGTTTGGTGCCATATCATAATCATCAACTGCATATGTTGTTGTACCAAACGATGCAATTCCTCCCCCATTTGGATTTTTCAAAAAGGCCCATCCAAAACAATCACTGTCTTCATCAAATTCATGCGTTTTGCATGCTCCAATAACTATAATGGGGAGTTTATCACCATTTGTTAAATTTGGCACATTGGATTTGAAGTATCCTCCGGGAGATGGAGTTGGCAACCATGTGTCACTGTCATTATGAGGATGTGTAGCCCATCCAAAGGTGTTACCCTCACCGGAGAAATCGACAAAACCACAGCCAGCATTCAAAGCGTTGTTAATTTCTTCTACGCCTGAAGGGTCATCTCCACTTAGTCTTCCATTTGATGCCCAGATTTTATTGGGGCTAAAACCAGTCATTATGTCAATAATCGCTTGATTAACAATTTCTCCTTCATCCATTTTACTATGAGAATAAAGAGGTGGTGCAAGAGTATCACCGCCACAGACAACAAGACAAGTAAACCATTCCTGTTCATATGCCTTATTTGCTTCATAATTAATGATTTTATTAACGCATGTTGTAACCTCGCTTTCATTTACACAGGCAAGCCTCCCAAGATAAACATCAGGATAAAGATCAACCCCATCTTTGTTGTATTCTCCAAACTTGTTGTTTCCATTGAAATCCCAGCTGCAGAAACTGCCTGTTCCATTATAAATATCTGCATAATAGAGATCACTAACAAATGTATAAACAGTATTTACTTTTCTTACAGGAAATGTTTCACTGCCACCAACTAAAAGCACAAAACTTGTACCCCATTCTTCTATAGCATTCTTGATGAAGTATTTTATTTTCTCTGCATCATCTCTTCCCTGAACCGCAAAATAATCTCCGTTGTATATTTCATCGAGAGTAACAAGCTTAGTTGGTATGCCCCTGTTATTTTTATGCTCGACTAAATTCTTTAGTTCATCACTGTAATCAGAAGGTGCCAGAATGATAAATGAATATTCGCTGTTAAATGTTTGGAGTTCTTCTGGTTCTTTGTATTTTATTTCAATTTCAACATTTTCAGCCCATTCTATTGTATTTTTTGATGGATGATACTGTATTGGAAATACCTGGATTTTTACAAAAACATTTCTTTCATTTCCATATATCCCAGTTCCGATACTATATTCATACCAGGTATCTATAGCTGTAGGGTTTGTAGCCATTTGATTCCCTCTATTGAGAGATGTTTGATCTATGGGAACAGGTTGTGGCGCTATCATTAATTCTTTTGTAATAATTCGTCTGTGTATATTTTTTGGTATGCATCTTATGCTTTTAATTTCGGTACCAAATGGAAATGTAAAAGTTTCTATGCATGTTGGTACTACATAATAATCTTTTTTTATTAATATTGAATTTGCTCCTTCTATTTCAAGAGTTATATAATTGCTATTTTCTTTTACTGAAAGTTGTGAAAAAGATAGCATTATTTTTTTTATTCGATTTTTCTCAAGAGAAAAATCTGCGGATCCAATTCCACTTATTAATAGACTCCCCACTACCACCAATAATAGCAGCAATTTTTTCATATTACCGCCTCCTAAAATTACAAATTCATTTCAGTATAAATAGTTTATGTTTATTGGGTGTGGGACTGTCAAGAAATTCTTACCTCCAGATTGTAAATGACGACAAATGCCGTAACCCGTCTCTTAACGCTTTCCTTTGAGGCATTAGAAGGAAAGTGTTTCCAGAATTTCTCCAATCTTGCTTTAAGAATGTCGAACCATCCTTCTATTGCATTTCTTTCTCCAAATGTTTCATGCTCATATTGTAAACCCATTCTTTGTAACGCCCATTTATACCAAGGGGCTCTGTCTATTTTTATTAGTGACTTGTTTTCACAATAAGGTAAGAAACTTCTAACAAATTTTATTACATCAATAGAAGTTCTCCAATCCGTTACCATTATCCCCAAAATCTCCCATGTTTCGATATCTATAGCTGCCCATATGTAATGCCATTTATTTCCAATCTTTATCTTTGTTTCATCTATTGCTATACAACGTCTATATTTTTTAGAATTAGTGAATAATCGAGCTAGTTTATGATACCATTGCCTTGAAAGTTTCGTGACTAAACTTCTCAAAATCTCTGAGAAATTTACTTGTTTTTCTTAAGGAAATCCCTCCATAGTAAAGAATGGTGGCAAATAGTTTGACCTCTATCTTCTTCTTATCCCAGCGAAAAATATTTTTCTTTCTAACTATTCTATTAACTGGTAGAGCATATTTATCCCCTCCTGATTCTGCATCAGGAGGGGCATTTCTTATTTTTTAAAATTTTCAAATTCTTGACAATCCCACTGATTGTGATATTTAACTTAACAAAAATTTTAGGAAAAATGGCTATAGTTTGAGATGACATCAGTTGATTATATCTTATATTTTTGAGGAGCAATCTTTTATAAAAAACATTCGTCAAATGCTCTTAAGTTAATACATCAAAATTCTGTAAAAACACCATATGGTAAAAAATACAATAAAAATTTACTAAAATTATTTACTAAAATTATAACCCCTCAATGAGTATAAATTAAGTAGCGGGGCGTGGATTTGAACCACGGATCTTCGGGTCTCTCTGAACCCCTTTAGAAAAGGTGTTTCACCCCCAAAGGGGTTCTTATGAGCCCGACGGGTTTTCCTGACTACCCCACCCCGCTATGGATGATTAATAAGGATATTATAATTTAAATTTTACTGTCGAGTTAGCAAAAAACTCAGGATTTTATGGTAATTGAAAATAGTTAGTTCCTGAAAAATTATACGGTTTATGTATCCGATGGAAATACGGAATCTCTATTCTTTGTGGAAGTTCACATAAAAACAATCAACTTCATTCTATATTAAATCAATCTGTTGTTTTATATTCAATTCACATAATTATTCTTCTTTAGAGTATATCTATTGCTCTCGAAAGAACATTTTTCTCTCTGTAATCTGGTAGGAGAAGCGGTGCCTTCCTTTCTTCCTTTATTTTTGCTTTTTCCAGTTCATTTATGTAACTTTCAACATGCTTCAAATTCAATTTTTTGCTTTTCTTTGCTTTCTTTGCATACTTTCCAGCATTAATCCCTGCTATTTTTCCAAAAACCTGAGTGTCAAGCAATGAATTTCCCATCAGACGGTTTTTACCATGAACTCCTCCTTCAACTTCTCCTGCTGCAAATAGGCCTTTTATCACTCCATTTTTTGAAAGAACCTGCGCATTTTCATTTATTTCAACGCCTCCATTCTGATAATGCAGAGTTGGAAAAACCAAAATTGGTTCATATCGCATATCAATGTCAAATCTTTTGAACATTCTGAACATTGCCCCAAGCCTTTTCTCTATTGTCCCCTCTCCATGTATCATTTCAATTAATGGAGAGTCAAGCCATACTCCACGCATTCCTGTTGGTGTAACAACGCCCTTATTCCTTCCATAACATTCTCTTATAAAAGATGCTGCTTCCACATCTCTTGGCTCCAAAGGATGGACAAACTGCTCTCCATCAGCATTCACAGGTTGCCCTCCTAAACCTCTCACCTTCTCTGTCACAAGCAGTCCAACTATCTGCTCAGGATATGCAACACCTGTTGGGTGATACTGAACAGAATCCATATCACGCAATTTTGCTCCAGCTCTGTAAGCTATAACCGCTCCATCAAACGTTGCTCCATAATGGTTTGTTGTTGGAAATCCCTGTATATGAAGTCTGCCAAAACCTCCTGTCGCAAGTATAGTTGTTTTCGCCCTTACTACATAATATTGCTCAGTTTCAAGATTGTATAAAACCGCTCCTGCAACTTTATCTTCATCATCTTTTATTAGTTCAATTGCAGGAGAAAATTCTAGAACTTTTATGCCAACATTTCTCGCCTCATCTCTTATAACACGCATTATTTCCATACCTGTATAATCTTTTGCTGAATGCATTCTTTTCCTGCTGGTCCCTCCTCCATGAATTGTTATCATTTCCCCATCCTCTTTTTTATCATACATTACGCCCAATTCTTCATGCCATTTTATGATTTCAGGAGCATTCATAACCAGCTGGGCAACTAATTCTGGCTTATTTGCATAATGTCCTCCTCCTATAACATCTAAATAGTGAATGACTGGAGAATCATTTTCCTTATCTGCTGCCTGAATGCCACCCTGAGCCATCATTGTGTTTGCGTCTCCATGGCGAAGTTTTGTTGCAATGAGAATATCTTCTGGCTTTATTCCGCTGTAGTATGCAAATAGGGCAGCTGTTGTTCCAGCACCTCCCCCTCCTATAATCAAAATATCTGTATCATAGTCAATCTGGCTCAAATCAATTTCATCTGGCTCAAATAAAGGATATGCTTCAATTAAGTCTGCAACTTCGTGAGGGACAATGCTTCCTTTACTTGCACCAATTTTAATCTTTCTTTTTGCCTCAGGTTTATAGTCAGGATGCCATTTTTTCAGCACTTCATCTCTTTCCTTTTCATTCATTCTCTCCGGAAGCTTTTTCAATCTTTCTTCTCTTGTTGCTTCAACCTTCTTTATTGATTTTTGCATTTCTTTTGGATACATTTAATCTCCCTCCCTTTTTGGCTCTTCTTCCTCCTCTGGTTCTATATCCCTCGCATTATACATTTTCCTCAACTCTTCTATATTTCTCTTCATCATTTTCCCTATTTCTTCATCAAACCTCTTCCTTTTTATCTCATTAACCCTTTTTTCCAGATGCTCTGCCTTTGGCATCAAATATTTTCCATATAAACGGCGGGCAAGCTGGGCAACATGATAATGTGCTATTTCAGCAGGGCATCTCATTGCACACAACCCACATTGTATGCAATCAAAAGAAAGCTCTGCAGTTTTTTTCATATCTCCTCTTAAAGCTGATTGAATATAATCCATCACTTCCAGTTCCTGAGGACATGCTTTTGTGCAGGTATTGCATGAAACACACCTGGCTATCTCTGGATAAAAATTGACAAGTGTTTTATCATCAGCTTTTATTTTATTAACGTCATATGTTGCCTTATTTGCGGGAGTGAATGGAAGCTGAACCAAATACATTCCATCCTCAACAGTCGTCTGACATGCCAAATCTGCATTCAGCTTATATTCTCCTTCCTTTCTATACACTGTGGCACAAGCTCCGCAGAAACCAGCCCTACATCCTGCTCCTCTTATGTAACGATATCCTGCGTATTCCATTGCCTTCATTATTGTTAAACCTTCTGGCACTTTGTATTCCTTCCCCATGATGTATATTCTAACCATTTTCATTTTCAGTTTTTCCTCCTTTTTATCCTTTCTTGCCACTTTATCCCTCCATTTCGTTAAACCATGTTTCAAACAATTTTTTGAAAACGAAATCTTTTTCATCATTAACTACTATTTCTTCCTCAACCTCTTCTCCCATCATATCTGCCAGAAGTATTTGAGCTGATTTGCATATCTTTTCCCTATTTTTCCAGCAATCCAAAACAATTGCATCATACTCTTCCTCAAGTTTTTTATCCTTTCTCATCATGAGAATATAATCTAATATCCCAGCATAGGCAACGCCACACTCATATCTTATTGGCATATCAACTCCAGAATAGTATACTTCTCTAAAAAGGTTAAAAGATTCAACATCTCCTCCAGTTGTAAACAAAATAAAGGCAGCCTTCCCCTTCAATTCAATTTCATTCTCCTTTCTCCCTTTCTTTCCTTCTACCACTCCTTTCCAGTATAGGGCTATAAAATTCTTTGGATTCATCGATAGAACTTCATCAAAACATTTTTCTCCTTCATTTTCTTCCCCAATTCTATACAACGTAACTCCTTTAAAAGCTATTGCAAAATCATTATTTGCATTAATTTCCAATGCTTTATCAAAACATTTTATTGCATCTTCCATTTCATTCAAATCCATCAATATAGTTCCCTTTGTTATCCATATTCTTTCATCATCATTTTTTTTAATTACATCATCTATAAATTTTATCGCTTCTTCATAATCCCCTTCTATTATCTTCTCGCCTACCTTTTCCATAAAATTTTCATATTCATCTTCCTTCATTTTTCACCCCAAATGCTTCAGCCATTATTTCAGTGAAATAATAAACTGGCAAGCCAGAAAAATCAGAATGAATCTTTTTAACTTCCTTCTGCATTTCCTGAAGGTTGAAATGACAGAGAGGACATGAAGTTATTATGCCATCTGCCCCATTTTTTTTTGCATTTAAAACTATCCTGTATGTTCTTTCAATGACTGCTTCTCTATTAACTGCAACATTATATGAACCACAGCACTCATTTTTTAATGGAAAATTTATTGCCTCTCCTCCCATTGCTTCTATTAGCCTTTCCATTATACTCGGATTTTCATATTCATCTATTGCCACTTCTTTGGGTCTCAAAAGCAAGCATCCATAATATGCAGCATATTTTTTATTTAGAGGTTTTTTTACCCTCTCCTTTATCTCATAAAATTTTTTATCAATTAACTGTAATGGATGTATAACATCAACACTTCCGTCATAATCTGGTTCTTCATCCATAAATGCATTTATCTTTTCCATCGCTTCTTTATCTGATTTTGCCATCAAATTTGCTTGCTTTAGTGTATTGTAACATATGGAGCATAAAGTCAAAAGTTTTTCATATCCTTCTTCCTTCGCTCTTATCAAATTTCTTATTCCAGCGAGGCGATACATTAAATTATCTGTTGCAAGGCTGTATACAGTTCCACAACAATACCATTTATCAAGTTCTTTAAACTCTATTCCAATTAATTCAAAAACTTTTATGGCTGTTTCTTCAAAATCTTTTGCATTTGTTTTTAATGTACATCCAGGATAGTATGCTACTTCCATTTTCTCACCCTGTATACTTGCGGGATGCACTCACAACAGCTATCTGTGGCAAGTTCTTCTTCATCCCGCTTATTTTAATATAATCAACATTTTTTCTCAGTTTAAGCAGGCGGAGAGCTTCCATTATCTTTGTTATATCAACATTTTTTGGGCATCTCACTCCACACTGATAACATTGAGCGCAAACCCAAGGCGTTTTTGATTCTACAACGCTATTATCTCCTCTTATAATCAGCAATATAATTTGATTTGGAAGAAAATCCATTTGTTCAACCATTGGACATCCTGCAGAACACTTCCCACACTGATAGCATGCATACAAATTTTCTCCTGATAATTCTTCAACCTTAGACAATATTGTATCCATCCTCCTCCTCCATAATCTCCATGACCTTTTCAACTGCGACAGGAATTGATTTTCTCACCTTCTCAGATAATCCCTCTCTTATTTCAGTTTTTTCTATTCCAACACCTATAATCCTCACCTTTGGCATCTTAATGTATCTGGATAAAATTCTGTAGGCGGAAGGAAATGATATGTCATGATTTGCAACTGTTTCCCTGTATTTATCCACATCTATTTCTCTAATCCCCTCCCCATAAAATGCATCAATTATTAACGCAAAATTATAACCTGCTATCATCTCAGCCAATTCCAAACCGCCTGCAATTGCCATCTTAACATCAGCAGATATCTTTCCTTTCAACTCTTTCACCACTTCAATACCAACTGCATCATCTCCAAGCAATGGGTTTCCAACGCCAACCACAACATTATGCATTCTTCTTCAACCTCTTATATAACTTTCCTTTCCAGTATATGTTTGCTATAATTGGAGTATCTCCAATTGCGTGAGACGCACAAGCCAGGCAAGGGTCATAACATCTAAAGGCAGATTCAACCTTGTTTAAAAGCAAATCATTCACTTTTCCATTTTTTATAACTTTTCTTGCAGCATTTGCAACACTCATATTTATTGCAGCATTGTTATTTGTGGTTGCAACAATCATATTTGCTTCTTCAACAATTCCCTTTTCATTTAACTTATAATGATGAATTAGGGTGCCTCTTGCCGCCTCAACAACTCCTATGCCCTCTCCTGGCTCACTTGGCATATTTCTTATGTCAGTACTAGTTATGTCATCATCATTTGCCAAATCATACATCCTTTCTGCAGAGTTAAGAAGTTCTATGAGCCGTGCCTGATAATAACCAAATGTTTCATGAACGAGTCCATCCTTTCTGAATTCATTGAATTTTTCCATTGCCTGCTGTGTATTCATTCCATCTGCAGAATTTATCCTTCCAAGAGGACCAACTCTGTATATTCCACTCTCCTTTCCATCAACAAAACCCTTCCATCCAACTTTTTTTAGATATGGAAATTTAACATATGTCCATTCTTCAACAACTTCTTCAATATGCTTCAGAATATCTGATGGTTTTATTTTTGCAAATTCCTTTCCATCTGGAGATACTATTCTTATATCTCCATCATAATAGTTAACCCTGTTTTTTTTGTCAACCAACCCCATGTAATATGTCTTTAGAGAATCAAGACCAAGCATTTCATTCCATCTGCTGGTAGAAAAAACATCGTTGAAAATTTCAATGCTTTTGTTTGCAAACTCTATGCATGATTCTGCCTTCTTTTCTATTTCTTTCCTCTCCTCCTCACTCAATGCCTTACTCATTCCTCCTGGAATAGCAGAGACAGGATGAATTTCTCTTCCCCCAAGCATTTTCACTATTTCCATTGCATATCTACGATGTTTTATAATCCCTTTTCCTATCTCAACTCCAAATTTTTTTATGAGTCCAACAACATTTCTATCCTTTTTTTCTGCGTCTCCGAGCAGAACATCTATCCCTCCAAGAAAATATAGATGCAAAGAGTGGTCATAGAAGTAATAGGCATTGTAGAGCAATTCCCTCAATTTTTTTGCGGTTTCAGTTGGCTCAGCATTGTATGCCATATCAAGTGCTTTTGCTGCGGCCATGTGATGTGCTTCAGGACAAACTCCACAGATACGTGCTGTTATTATTGGCATATCCTCTGCTTTTCTGCCCCTGCAAAACATTTCAAATCCTCTCAATTCTGGAATCTGCATGTAAGCTCTGGTAACATTTCCCTTCTCATCCAAAAAAATCTCTATTTTTCCATGTCCTTCCAACCTTGTTATTGGGTCTATACTAACTTTCATCTTTCAACCTCCCTTCTGGCAAGAGTTTTGCAGTTGAAAATTTATAAAATGTTCCAGCAAAATCCTCTATGCTATTTATTATTTCTTTCTCAGTTTCTTCATCTATCTCCTCTCCAATTAATGAAGCAATTGCAGACAGCATTGAAGTTCCTTGATTCCTAACTTTTGGAACGGGTCCCATACAACCTGTGCATGGAATATTTGCTGAGATGCACTCTCCTCCACATCCTGCCCTTGTTGCTGGTCCCATACATATCATATTCTGAGCAAGAAAGCAATCGCCATTATCTTCCTTTTCATGCCATCTGTAAAACCTGCTTATCTCAATTTTATCTGGCTTAGTATCTTTGCGAGGACATTCGTCACACAATGCAACTTCCTTCCCAAATTTTGTTTTTCCCTGCAGTAAAGCATTCAGAGCATCTTCAAGAACAGGCATTGGGGGAGGACACCCTGGAATAGATGCATCAACTTCAACAACTTGCTCAAGAGTTTTTAAATATGGAAGAAATTCAGGCAGTTTTAAATCATCTGTTTCTTCTTTCGGAACAATCTTTTCATCATTTTTTGTTGTTTCATTTTTTAAATAAACTGTTTCAAAAATATCTTTTTTGTCATATAAATTTGCGAGTCCAATGACGCATCCTTCTGTTGCACACGAACCATAAGCAACCAATATCTTCGCCTTTTTCCTCAACAGTTTTGCTATCTCTTCATTTTCCTCTGTTCTTATCCCTCCGTTGTAAAATGCAACATCTATGCTTTTATCCTCCATTTTTTCCAAATCCTCATATTTAAAGTCCATGGCACATGGCCAGAAAACTATCTCTGCCTCATTAAGCAAATCAAGAATTTTCTCATGCAATCCAAGCAATGAGACGTCGCACCCTCCGCATCCCGCTCCCCAATACATTGCAATTTTTATCATATTATTTCCTCCATGGAGACGGACCGAGCTTTTTAATTTCATCAACAAATTCTTCTATCACAGTTGCAAATTTTTTTCCTTCTGTTGCAGAGACCCATTCAATTCTCAATCTTTTCTCATTCACCCCCATTTGAGAGAGCAATTTTTTCACCATTTCAACCCTCCTTCTTGCCCTGTAATTGCCAGAAACATAATGGCAATCTCCCGGATGACACCCCCCAATGAAAACTCCATCAGCTCCTTTTTCAAATGCATCAATTATGAATTCAGCATCTATCCTCCCAGAACACATCACTCTTATTGGCACAACATTTGCAGGATATTTTAGGCGTGATGTGCCTGCCATATCAGCTCCTGCATAAGCACACCAGTTGCACAAAAATGCTACAATTTTTGGTTCAAAACTCATATTATCACCTCTATCATTTTCTCAATCTGCTCATCTTTATAATTCCTCATTTCAATATTTCCACTTGGACAGGAAGCAGCACATGTTCCACATCCCTCACATAAAGCTTCTATGCATTTCGCCTTTCCGTTGGGCTGGCGTTGCATTGCTTCATAAGGACAAACGCTAATGCACACGCCACATCCAGAGCAATGCTCCTCATCAACAACTGCTATTAAAGGATCTTTTTCAAGTTTATCCTTTGAAATTATTGAAAGAACTTTTGAAGCTGATGCTGAGGCCTGAGCGACAACTGCTGGGATGTCTTTTGGCGATTGAGCGCAACCAGCAAAATATATTCCTCTCGATAAGGCTTCAACTGGCTTCAATTTTGGATGTGCCTCCTTCAAAAATATTCCATCATCAACAGCAACTTTCAGGAGTTTTGCAATATCCTTTGTACCTTTTTTTCCAACTATTGCCATTGCCAGAACAACTAAATCTGCCTTTATCTCGACCCTTTTTCCAGTTAGAGTATCAATGCCATAAACAACAATTTTATCTCCTTCTCTGAATATTTTTGCAACCTTTCCCCTTATATAATTTATCCTTTCCTCCTCCATTACTCTTGCAATGAATTCTTCATATCCCTTTCCTGTAGCTCTAATGTCAATATAAAATATGTATGCCTCTCCATCATGAACATTGTGTTTATAAAGTAAGGCATGCTTTGCAGTATACATGCAACATATACTGCTGCAATAAGGCATATGCTGAACATCTCTTGAACCTGCACACTGAATAAAAACAACTTTTTTTGGTTCTTCACCTGTAGATGGTTTTATTATTTTTCCTCCAGTTGGTCCGCTCGCTGACAGCATTCTTTCAAACTCCAAGCTTGTTATAATGTCATCATCATCTCCATATCCATATTCAACGAGCTTATTTTTATCATACAAATCATATCCAGTTGCCACAATAATTGCCCCAACCTTTTCCTCAATCACTTTTGCCTGCATATCATAATTTATTGCATCTGCCTCACATGCATCTCTGCATTCTGCACAAGTCAGAGGAGCAAGTCCCAGACATGCTTCTCTGTCTAAAGTATAAGTTGAAGGAACTGCCTGTGGGAATGGTATGAATATTGCCTTTCTGGGGGCTCTTTTCATTTCAAATTCATTTGGAACTATTACAGGACATACTTTCTCGCAATCCCCGCATACTGTGCATTTATCTTCGTCTACATATCTTGGGTTTTTCAATATTTTAACGTTAAAATTTCCAACAAAGCCAGAAATTTCAATAACTTCAGAATATGAAAGTAATTTTATATTTGGATGTCTCGAAACCATAACCATTTTTGGAGTTAGGATACATTGTGAGCAATCTAGGGTTGGAAATGTTTCACTCAACTGAGCCATTCTCCCTCCAATACTTGGCTCCTTCTCCACCAGAATGACTTTATATCCAGCATCTGCTATATCAAGAGCTGCCTGTATGCCTGCTATTCCTCCTCCAATAACCAAGCATTTTCTTTCAACTGGAACCATTATTGGGTTGAAATCTTCATTTTCTCTCACCTTCTCAACAGTTGCTTTAAGTAATTTAATTGCTTTTTCTGTTGCCTCCTCAGGATCATGAACCCATGAACTCTGCTCTCTTATATTTGCCATCTCGCATCTATATATGCTGAAATAATCCTTGCAAACACTTCTGAAAGTTTCTTCATGCATTGAGGGGGAACAAGCAGCAACAACAACTGCATCCAAATTTTCCTCCTCTATTTTTTCCCTTATCAAATTCTGTCCCGGGTCAGAACACATGTATTGATAAGTTGTTGCAAAAGCAACCCCAGGATATTTCCTCATTTCTTCTGCAACCTTTTCAACGTCTATAACTCCTGCAATATTTATCCCGCAATGACAGATGAATACTCCTATTCTTCTCGCCATTTTATCCCATATTTATATCCCTTTTCAAGAGCTTCTTCATTAAGTTCTTTAAATTTTGGTGGAACACTCTCAAGAACCGCCTTCCTAATTGCCTTATAGGATATAAGTTTTGTCACTCCTGCAAAGAAACCAAGCATAACAATATTTGCCACAATTCTTTTTCCCAGTTTTTCTGCAATCCTTGTTGAAGGTATTTTTGCAACTCTACCCACTCCATTTTTAAGATGAACCAAATCTTCATCTATTATCAATATTCCATCATCCTTTAAGGAAGGAGCATACTTTTCGTATGCCTCCTGACTCATTACAACCAAAACATCTGGTTTTGTTACATATGGATAATCTATCTCTTCCTCATCTATAACAATATTTGAACTTGCTGCTCCTCCTCTTGCCTCAGGTCCATATGAAGGAGTGAAAACTGCATTTTTTCCATCATATTTTGCAGATGCCTTTCCTACTATATTTCCCATCAATATTATTCCCTGCCCTCCAAATCCTCCAAACTTTATCTCTCTCCTCATTTATGAAACCTCCTTATTAGCTTTTCAACTTCTTCATTAAATGTTGGTTTCTCTATATCAACAAATTTGCCTACAATAATTTCTCCTCCAATTTCAATATCTGCCTTCTCAGGTTCAATACCATGTTTTATTACAGATTTTTCCTTATAATACTTCATTGTATCAAGACCAGTTGGCATTTTATTCCTTCTTCCATACGTCGTTGGACATGAAGCTATTATTTCAACAAAAGAGAAACCCTTTTTATTGAGTGCCTCCTTAATTGAATCTTTCATTCTTCTTGCATGAAGAGCAGTCCATCTCGCTACATAAACCGCTCCTGAAGCATGCGCAACATGGCATAAATTGAATGGATGCTCAATATTTCCATATGGAGTTGTTGTAGTTTTTGATTCAAGAGGAGTTGTTGGACCAAGTTGCCCACCAGTCATTCCATAATTGTAGTTGTTTACGCATATAACAGTCATGTCTATATTTCTTCTTGCAGCATGAATGAAATGGTTGCCACCAATGGCAAATAAGTCTCCATCCCCACTTATTACAACAACTTTGAGTTTTGGATTTGCAAGTTTTAAGCCAGTTGCAAATGGAATCGCTCTCCCATGAGTTGTATGATATGAATCAACATTTATATATCCTGCAATTCTTCCTGTGCATCCTATGCCAGATACAATAGCTAGATTTTTTAAATCTATATCTGTTTCCTCTAAAGCGTGTAAAAATCCATTTAAAACCGTACCAAGTCCGCATCCGGGACACCATATGTGAGGAATTCTGTCTGCTCTCAAATATTCATCTAGAGGATGATGCTCTCCTTCAATTTCCATTATGTACCTCCTTTATTTTCCCATATATTTCTTCTGGTTTATGAATGTCTCCTCCCATTTTTGGAAGCAGAACAACTTTTTTCCTTCCAACCATCCTTTCCACTTCAAGTTTAATCTGTCCATAGTTTATTTCAACAACAATAAATTTTTTCACTTTTTCAGAAATCTCCTCAAAATATTTTTCTGGAAATGGCCATATTGTTTTCAATCTTATAATTCCCACCTTATATCCATCTTTCCTTGCTTTTTTCATGGCAGATTTACAACTTCTTGCAGATATGCCAAATGATACAAGAGCAATTTTAGCATCTTCCATTTCAATTTCCTCAATATCCCTTATTTTTTCCTCGTTTTCCCTTATTTTATCGCATAATCTCCTAACTAACTTTTCCTGAACCTCAGGAGAAGTTGCCTGAGGATATCCCTTTTCATCATGTGTTAGTCCTGTTACATGAACATTATAACCTTCTCCGGCACATGCCATCTCTGGAACAAAATCATCTGCTTTATATGGGAGGTATTCTGAAGGAGGAACACTAGCTTTCTTACGCTCAACCAACTTTATATCTTTTTCATCTGGAATCATGACTTTTTCGCTCATATGGGCAACACTTTCATCCATCAAAATGATTACAGGAACTCTATACTCTTCTGCGAGATTAAACGCTCTTATTGTCATATCAAAACATTCCTGAGGAGAGGAAGGTGACAAAGCAATTATTTCATAGTCTCCATGGCTTCCCCATCTCGCCTGCATTACATCCGCCTGCCCAACCAGCGTTGGCATTCCTGTTGAAGGGCCTCCTCTCTGCACATTGACAATTACGCAGGGTGTTTCTGTCATTGCCCCCAGCCCAATATTCTCCATCATTAAGGAAAAGCCTGGTCCGCTGGTGGCAGTCATTGATTTCACCCCGCCCCAACTTGCCCCAAGAATTGCTGCCATAGAAGCAAGTTCATCCTCCATCTGTATAAATACTCCTCCAACTTGGGGAAGGCGCAATGCCATATGTTCTGCAATTTCTGTTGAAGGTGTGATGGGATAACCAGCAAAAAATTTGCATCCAGCATGAATTGCTCCTTCAGCAGATGCAACATTTCCATTGTAAAATTCAATCCTCATTTTCCTCCTCCTTTTCAATATAAATTGCAAATTCTGGACATACTAATGAGCAGAAACTGCATCCAATGCATTTTTTATCATTTTCAACCAATTTTGGGGGATGATAACCCCTTGAATTGAATTCTTCTGATTCCTGTAAAACCTGCTGTGGACAAAATTCAATGCAAAAACCACAACCCTTACACCTATCCTCTATTATATACACCTTTCCATGAGGTGGTTTTAACTCCTTTTTAACCCAATATTTCATTTTATCTTCCCAATTATTGTTTTTTCTTATATAAATATTTTCCTAAAATAGAAAAACTCATTATACATTTTAAAAATTTGATAAAAAAATTTTTTAAAAATTACCTTTTTTATGAAATATGCTTTTTTAAAATGATCAAATATTTTCAAAAAATCTTTTATTCTATTTTCCATTTATCTATGTGGACTTAACAAATTATGAAAAAAAGGTTTTGTATGGCATTGCAAAATTTCCAAATGCCAATGACAGACAGCTTGCTGAAAAATTTGGAATAAAGCAATCCACAGTTTCTGCAATAAGGAAAAGATTGAAGGATGAGGGATATTACAGAATACATGCTGTTCCAATGATTCAGAATTTTGGAGCAGAAATTATGACAGTAACATATACAAACTTCAATCCGGTTATACCTCTCGAGAAAAGAATTGAAATTACAGAGAAAAAAATTGAGGCATCAGAAGAAATTTTCTTTTCAATGGGTGAAGAAGATAAAGGATTTTCAATAGGTTTCGCCCAGAATTATACTGTAATTGGCAAAATAAATGATATAAGGACAATGACTTTTGGGAGTTTGGGATTGCTTGACAAAGAATATCCAAAAGAAATTATTTTTCCATTTAAGGAAAGCAAAACATATCGATTTTTTAATTTTGCACCACTGCTATCAAAAATTTTTAGAATTGATGATGATGAAGTTGAAAAATTAAATTTTTTTCCAGTAAAAAATGCAAATTTGTCTGTCAGAGAAAAAAAGATTTTGTGCAGAATGGTAGAATTTCCAGATGCCTCTTCAAAAGAAATTGCAGAGAAAATGGGAATTACGAGACATACTGTTGGCAGATTAAAGAGAAAATTCATGGAAAATGAATATGTTAAAATGATAGCTATTCCAGATTTTGAAAAACTCGGATTTAAAATACTTGCCTTTTATCACATAAATTTGAACCCACATAACCCGCCTAACTTTGAAAAAGATGAATTGAGTAATTTGTTGCTTAAAGATTTTATCTTTTTTGCGTCACGCCATTTTGAATTTGCTGCAATTTCAATGCATCTGAGTTACGAAGATTATAAAATATGCAAAACATCTATCATACAAAAATTGAAGGAAAATGAATGGATAACAACCATTCCAACCATAAGAACATACAGTCTCCACAAAGCAAAAATAATCAAAGACCTTACATTCTTTCCAATAACAAAAAAAATACTGAAATGCTGATAAGCAAAAAAGCGGGGGTAGCCAAGCGGTCAAAGGTGCAGGGCTTAGGACCCTGTGGCGAAGGCCTTCGTGGGTTCGAATGCATTTTGCAGGCATCTGCATGTGCAAGAAAATCCCACCCCCCGCATTTATTTTATATCATCTTTATTATACATGGACAAATTGCTTTCTCTGGCGATCAATGCAGGAAAACTTAAAAAGATAAAAAGGAGAGGATGGATTAGAGTTGGAATTGAAGAAGTGGAGAGTGTTGCAGACCACAGCTACAGAACCACTCTCATCGCAATGCTAATTGGAGATAGACTGAAACTCAACGTTGAAAAAATGATTAAAATGGCACTCCTTCATGATATTGCTGAATGCATAACAGGTGATATCACTCCCCATGAAATGAAGAAAGAAAAGAAAATGGAGGTGGAAGAAGAAGTAATGAAAGAATTAATCGGGGATATGAATGAATATTATGAGATATGGAAAGAATTTATATCTATGGAAAGTGAGGAGGCAAAGATTATCCATGATATAGACAAAATGGAGATGCTTTTGCAAGCAAAAGAATATGAAAAAGATTATTGCAAGGAGAAATTAAAAGAATTCTGGGAGGAGGAAAAACACATAAAACATCCATTTCTTATTTCACTAATTGAGGAAATTAAAAAAATTTAGTATTTTCTCCTCCAATTCAAATAAATTATTCCTGAAATAATTGCATATAAAGTTGAAATAAAAATTAAATTTTCGAGCCATTTAAAAAATAAGGAGAGAAACCAGAACAAAGATTTTATTGCCCTGGATTCAAATTTTGTTTCCATTGAAGCGAAAAAATTTGATATGTCTGTCGAAAATGCATATAAAATTAAAAATAGGACAAAGAGAAAAAGAAGTTCAGCTGCTAATCTATCCTTTCTTTTCATTTCAATCTGGAACAAAATTTTTCAATCTTTTTATTGCACTCATCTTTTCTTTGCATCCAATTTTTGCTTCTTCTAAGCTTGTCTTCAAAATTTCCGTCGCCCTATCCATTGCTTTCCTATCCACAGGATATGGGACTCCATCCTTTCCCCCAACTGCAAAAGAAAATTTCACTGGGTCTTTATATGAAGGAGGTTTTCCATATATCAACTCTGATACATATGCTAGAGCCCTCACTGTTGCCCCTCCTATGCCCTTTATTGATAAAAATTCTTCATAGTTTTTTGGCTGTATTTCATAAACTTCTTTCAGGGCATTCCAGTTTATACGACGGGGCATTGAAAGATTTGCCATTTTTCCATCAAGAGTTTGCTGATATTGCTTAAGAATTTTAATTTGCCTCTCAATTTTATTTGTCTTCTCTTTTGCTATATCAATACTCACCCTTCTGGCCTCCTCGCTTTTTTTTGAGGTCATATCTAAAGCTTTTCCTCTCTTCCCCACTATTGCAGTATGAGGTTCATCTATAAAATCATTTATTTTCCATATCCAATGATACCTTCTTGCATATCCTGTTTCAGTATTCATTCCTTGCTGAATCACAGCCCATTTTCCATTTTTTGTGAAAATTATGGCATGATGATATAAATTATATCCATCCTGCAGAGCTGAACTATCAACTTTTGCACTCATCCTGCTTGCATATTTTATTTTTTCTACATCAATATCAAATTTTTGTGCCTTCTTCTCTATTTCTCCAAGAGTTTTTCCAGCCATTCCTTTTCCTCCTGCAACTTCAATCTCATATTTTGAAAGTGCTTCTTTAAGAACTGCAGTTGTTACTGTAGTTGTGCCAGAAGAATGCCAGTCATATCCAAGGACACATGAGAATGCCTGAAACCAGTAGGGATTTGAAATAAACTCCAGAAATTTTTCCTCTCCATATTCATATACTATTATGCCTGAAATTGCATCAGCCATCTTGACCATTCTATAAAATAGCCATTTTGGAGCTTTTCCATAATGCAAGGGCAGATTTGTCACGCCAACCTTTCCCACATACATAAAAGATTTTTAATATAAAAATGTGAAGAGGGGGATATGGTTTATAAAAATATTTTCCGCTATTCAGCGTTGTCCGTTAAATGATTCAAAAATAAAGAATAGTGATAAAATGAGATGTTTTTAATTCCAACAGAGTTCAATTTTATCACTATTCACTCAAAAAAATTTATTCTGGGTAACTCTGGTTAATAGAAAAATATAGTTTCCATTAATCAAAGCACATGGATTGGTGTTTTTTTTTGATTTATTTATCCAGCTTCTTTCACCGGAAGAAGCAGTGGTTCATCTAATA
>DRIF01000170.1 GCA_011052825.1 Thermoplasmatales archaeon | reverse complement strand
TGTTAATAACAAAATTCACCGCTTTTTCCGATGCAATTTTTATAACTTCGTCGAATGTTTTATTTATTACAAATATTCCCATGAACTTCTTTGGAATAAGATTATATGGCAAATTATTGTTCATTAATGCTATTGCTTCTCTTGTGTGCAATATTTTGTTCAGTCCAAATTCGCAAATTCCGATAGAATTATATTCACTTATCTCATTTTTATACATCCCATTCCCTCCTCTTTTTATCTTTCAATTTAATAAAAAGATGTAATTAAAAAATAAATCGATTTTTTGGATGGGCTCGTGTATTTTGAGTGCATCCAAAAAATAAAAAAGAATGATTGTATACCAAATTGTGAAAATACTTCCAGAACACGAAACAAAAAAACTGCTTTTAGAATATAGCATACCAACGACAAATTTTAGAGTGTTAGCAAACATGGGAGAAATTGAAAATCTTGATATGAAATATCCAGTTGTTCTGAAAGTTTCATCTGATAAAATTTTGCATAAAACGGATGCAGGGGCGATAATTCTTGATATAAAAAGTAAAGAAGAATTAATATCAAGTTATAAAAAACTCAAAGAGAAATTTCCTGAAGAAACTCTCATTGTTGAGGAAATGGAAAAAAAGGGCACAGAATTTATATCTGGAGTTATTAATGACAATGCTTTTGGAAAATGCATAATGGTTGGAATGGGGGGCATTTTCACAGAGATATATAAAGACATTTCATTTAGAATGCTTCCTGTTACAGAAAAAGAAATTTATGACATGTTGCATGATTTGAAAGTCAGTAAAATTTTTCATGGTTATAGGATAAAGGTTGATTTAAAAGCATTGATAGACATTTTAATAAAAGTTTCAAGGATTGCAGAGGATGTTGAAATTAAACAGCTTGATTTAAACCCAATTTTTTTATATGAGAGAGGAGCAAAGGTTATAGATGCAAAAGCGGTTATTGGTGAGTAAAATGAATTTGTTAGGAAAAGGAAAAAAAGTTTTGCTTGGAAATGAAGCAATTGCAAGAGGAGCATTAGAAGCAGATATAGATGTTGCAACAACATATCCAGGAACTCCTTCTTCTGAAATAGCAGACACGCTTTCTGCTGTTGCTGTATATCTGAAGAAAAAAAATGAGGAAGTGCCTTTTTATTTCCAATATTCAGTTAATGAAAAGGTTGCTCTTGAATTTGCCTCCGCCTCCGCCAATTGCGGATTGAGGGCTTTGACATGCATGAAGCATGTCGGCGTTAATGTTGCAAGCGATGCTTTAATGACTTATGCATATGTTGGATGCACAGAAGGGCATGTTATAGTAACTGCTGACGACCCCAGCTGTCATTCCAGTCAGAATGAGCAAGATAATAGAATGTATGCAAAATTTGCATATTTGCCAATGTTAGAGCCAAGCAACCCACAGGAAGCAAAGGATATGACCGTTGAAGCGTTTGAAATATCAGAAAAACTTCAACTTCCTATGATATTAAGAACAACCACAAGGATATCACATGTAAGAGGAGTTGTTGAACTTGGAGAACTAAAAATGAGCAGGAAAACTGGAAAATTTGAGAAAAATGGAATGAGAGTTACAGTTCCTGATGTTGCAAGAAAATTACATCCTGTTTTGATTGAAAAGATGAATGAAGCAAAAAAAATCTCGAATAAAAGTAAATTCAACTTCATAGAAGATTTTGGAGGAGATTATGGAATAATAACTTCTGGAGCTGGTTACAATTATGCAAGGGAAGCAGTTGATGATTTAAACTTAAAATGCAAAATTTTGAAGATTGGAATGAGTTATCCTTTGCCAGATGAAAAAATTTTGAATTTTTTGAAAAATTGTAATAAAATAATTGTTGTGGAAGAGTTGGAACCTTTTCTGGAAGAGCATGCAAAAATTATTGCAGAGGAGAATGGAATAGACGTTGAAATTTATGGGAAGGGATTTGGAGAATTAAAAAGATATTATGAATATGATCCTGATATCGTTTATTCATCTCTTGCAAAATTTTTTGGTATAGAGTGGAAAAAAAAGGAGAAGGAAATAAATATTTCTCCCCGCCCCCCTGTTTTATGTCCCGGCTGCCCCCACAGAGCGACATATTATGCTGTAAAGCAGGTTGCTCCAGAAGATACTATTTACCCAACAGATATAGGATGTTATACTCTGGGCTTGCTACCTCCATATAAAACTGCAGATTTTCTGCTCTGTATGGGTTCAAGCATAGGAAGTGCATGCGGTTTTTCATATGCAACAGAACAGAAGGTTGTTGCTTTCATAGGTGATTCAACTTTTTACCATGCTGGCTTACCTGCTTTAGTTAATGGCATTCACCACAACCATGATTTTGTTGCTGTGATTCTGGATAATTCAACAACTGCAATGACAGGACATCAACCACATCCTGGAAATGATATAGATGGAATGGGAAATCCTGCTATTTCAATGAATATGGAAAATGTTGTTAGAGGACTTGGTGTCAAACATGTTGAAGTTGTTGATCCCAGAAATATTGAAGAGACAAAGGAAGCAATAAAAAGAGCACTGGAATATAAAGGTTTATCTGTTGTAATTTCAAAAGCTCCATGCATACTTCTTAAAAGAAAAATGAAAAAGGAGCGAGTTTTATACAAAATCAATCAGGAAAAATGCAAAAAATGCAAAATATGTATAGCAAAATTTTCATGTCCTGCTTTTTATTTTGATAATGAAAATATAAAAATAAATTCTGCACTTTGCACAGGATGTGGAGTTTGCGTGCAAATCTGTCCTTTCGGAGCAATAGAGGTGGAAAATTGAAAAAAAGTATTGTCATAGCAGGAGTTGGTGGACAAGGAGTGATAACATCCGCAAATATTTTATCGAAAGCTTCTTTAAGGGAAGGATATAAGGTTGTTGCATCTGAACTGCATGGAATGGCTCAGCGTGGTGGCAATGTTGAATGTAGTGTAAGGATAGGAGAAGTTTTTTCTCCAATAATACCAAACGAATCAGCAGATGCTATCATATCATTTGAACCATTAGAAGCATTAAGAAATTTAAGCAAAGTGAGAAGGGATGGAATTGTTTTGACTGATATTAATCCAATTGTTCCATCATTAATTTCAATAGGAATAGGAAGTTATCCTCCTTTAAAAGAAATTTTTGATAAAATATTATCCCATTGCAAGCTTATCAAAATAAATGCAGATGAAATTGCAAAAAAAGCAGGAAGCATTTTAACAAAAAATGTTGTCATGCTTGGTGCATTTCACGCTCTCAATATATTTCCCTTAAAGGAGAAAAGCATAATTGATACAATAAGAGAAACATTTCATGAAGAATATATTGATTTAAATATTAAGGCATTTGAATTAGGAAAAGAAACAATAAAAAATATGTTATAGCTTTTGCAATTTTCAATTGCAACAATAGTTTCTCTCAACTTAGAAGGAAATAAGAATGCTCCCGTCGGGATTTTCAAGCATGCTTGCTTGGAGACGCGTAGGCAAGACATGCATTTGAACCCGAGTCTTCGGCTTTCTCCGAGCCCCTTTGGGGATGAAACACCTTTTCTAAAGGGGTTCTCGAAAGGCCGAAATGATTGGCCGGGCTACACTACGGGAGCACATAGCCCCGGGCAGATTCGAACTGCCGTCGTGGGATTTCTTCGAGGACTAAGGCAAGGTATCATATAACTCTCACCAAAGTCCCACATGCTTGACCACTACACCACGGGGCTGTTGGCAGTGCTTATATACAAACATGTATTTAACTTTTAATGGTTGAAGTTGGCGATAAAGTTGAGATAAGGAAAAACGGAAAGGTATACACGGGTATAGTCATGCCACATCATGCTTTTAGTGATAAAAACGTTGTAGTTATAAAGCTTGAGAATGGATATAATATTGGGATAGATTTAAGGGGATGCGAGCTAAAGGTAATTGAAAAAAGAACGGGAAGGGTAAAAAGAAAATTTGGAAAAATACCATCTAATAAGAAAAAACCATATATAGCATTGCTTGGTACAGGGGGCACAATAGCAAGTTATGTTGATTATGAAACAGGAGCAGTTTATCCTGCATCAACACCAGAAGAACTTGCATTTGCTGTTCCAGAAATTTTTGAATTATGTAATGTTGAAACAAAAATACTTTTTCAGAAACTCAGTGAAGATATAATTCCAAAAGACTGGCAGAGGATGGCAAGAGAAACTGCAAAATATTTAAACTCTGGGAAACCAGTTATAATAGCTCATGGGACAGATACAATGAGTTATTCTGCAACTGCACTTGCCTTCATGCTCAAAAATCTTAACTTTCCAGTTGTTTTTGTGGGAAGCCAGCGTTCTTCAGATAGACCAAGCAGTGATGCATTCATCAACCTTATTTCTGCTGTCAGAGTTGCTTTAACTGATATAGGAGAAGTAGTTGTGACAATGCACAGTAACATATCCTCTGATGGATGCTTTATTCACAGGGCAACAAAAGTGAGGAAGATGCATTCTTCAAGAAGAGATGCATTTATCTCAATCAATGCAAAGCCAATAGGGAAGGTTGAAAATGGTACTCTTGAATTTTATACTGAATATAAAAAAGTGAGTGGTGAAAAAGTTAAGGTTATGTCAAAACTTGATGAAAATGTTGCACTCATTTATTATTATCCGGGATTTAAAAAAGAGGATTTTGAGAAAATTACCGAAGATAAAAATGGAATTGTTATAGCTGGAACTGGGCTGGGGCATATTAAGGCTAATTTTATAAAAATAATAAAAAAATTGGTTAAGGATGGAATTCCTGTTGTAATGACAACTCAATGTATTGAAGGAAGAGTAAATATGAATGTTTATTCCAATGGAAGGAAGCTTTTAAAGGCAGGTGTAATTAGCGGAGAAGACATGCTACCTGAAACTGCTTTGATTAAATTAATGTGGGTTCTTGCAAATGAAGAAAATGTTGAAGAAGCAATGAAAAAAAATATTGCAGGAGAAATTTCAGAGAGAAGAGAAATTGGGGCAAAAAATTTATATGAGATGTAAATAAGCGAGTATGAAAAAATATCTGATTGCTTTAATGCTTCTGCTGTTATTTCCTCTGGCAAATGCTCAGTTGGAAAAGCCAAACTGGAGCATAGGAGATTACTGGAAGTATACAGGTAGCTACAGCATGAAGGAAGATATAAATTATGAAAACTATTCAATGAGTATAAGCATAACTACTCAAAGCGTTGATTTAACAATGGAGGTTGTTGACGTAGAGGTAAAAGAAATAAATGGAAAATCAATTGGATGTTATAAAACAGCAATTGATGCAAAAATCTCTGGAGATTTGTCAATAAAGGGGAATTTATTTGGTGAAGAACAGCAGATTGATGGAACATTTGATATAGAGGCAAGCGGAAATATATATTTCACAACAAAAAATTTATCAGTAGTGAGCAACGAAAATGAGGTTTATATAAATTTATCAACTAACATTCCAATACCAAACTTTCCTGTTGGAAAAGCAGATATAGTTGCAGATTATAATCCACCACTTGATTTCATGAACTTTCCTGTAAGTGAGGGAGAGAAATGGAATGCAGAATCTTATGCAACACTTTATTACGGTGGAATACCAACTTCAGGCGAAGTAACATTTTATTTTGAATGCACAAAGAGAAGTGGAGATGTTTATATAATAAAATCTGACTACAATCCATTTGGAGAAATAATACCTTTCAACAATACATATATGTTCTGGAACGAGAAGAAGGGAATGGTTGAATGGCTTACTGATACAGGAGGAAATCAGAGTTTGGATATACATCTAAAAGAATGGAACTATAAAGGAGAAGCCAATACTCCTCCGAAGGCAAAAATAAGTTATACTCCTCCTCAGCCAAAAGTTGGGACAAATATAATTTTCACTGGCAAGGGAACTGATGATGGTTATATTGTTTCGTGGTATTGGGAATTTGGAGATGGAAAAACTTCAACAAAACAGAGCCCCTCTCATACATACACCAAGGCAGATACATATACTGTAAAGCTAACTGTAATGGACAACTATGGGGAGACAAATACAACATCAATTTCGCTAACAGTTGAACCATCTGGCGGAGGCGGAGATACGCCAGGCTTTGGAATTCCATTGATTGCGATTGCTATCATTGCCATTTTAATAAGGAAAAAGTCAGGTAATTTTAAATAGACGCAAAAAATATAGAGAAATAACATATTGGAAGGGTCTAAATGCAATATGATTTGTTACTTAAAAAGCCAAAGCTTACAATACTCATTTTCACAATTATAACTTTAATAATATCTTTACAGGCTGTGAATGTTGTTATAACCTCTGATATAGAAGTTTATATGCCCTCTGAACAGCCTAGTGTTCAATTATTAAACAAAATAAGGAAAGAATGGCCAATTGATTCTTTAATGATTTATATAGAGGCAAACAATGTAACAGATATTTCTTCCCTAAAAGAAATGGATAGCATTGAAACTGCGATGAACCCTTCTGAGGGTGTTGAAGATGGTGTTGTCTACACAGCAAGCATAGCTTCCTTGATAAAAGATACAAATGCAAATATTCCTGTTATAGGAAAAGATGACATACCAAATAACCAGCAGTATGTGAATTTATTGATGAAACTCATACCAGATGAAATGAAGAATATGCTTGTCTCATCTGATTATGAAAATGGTATTATTATAGTAACAACAACAAAAGATGCAGATGTTGATACTCTTCTAGAAGAAAATATTTATCCAATTGTTGAATCAACGCATAAAATTAAAGCTTTTCCAACTGGTATGCTCACCTTGTATAAAGAAACAATTGATTGGATAATGGAAAGAGTCTACAATGTTGGCTTAATATCCCTTTTAATTTTGTTGATAGTTTTGTATATATTTCATAGAGATATGAAAACTGTTTTGATTATAATAGCTCCTGTTTTGTATTCAGTAGCTCTCACCTTTGGAACAATGGGTCTTCTGCCAGTTGAATTTGCCCCAACTGTTGTTGCTGTTCTTCCATTGCTTGCTGCTTTAGGGGTTGCATATTCATTGCATATGATAAACTATTTTATGGAACTTGTTGACAGAATGAAGAGGAGAGACGCGATTAAAAAAACAATCAATACAACTGGCAAGGCGGTTTTTCTTTCTGCTATAACAACCATAGTTGGATTTGCCTCTCTGTTAACTTCTGATATGCCCCCAATAGAAAATATGGGCCTCGCCTTTTTCATAGGCGTGCTTTACTGTTTCATTTCAACAATGATTTTGATTCCGTGCCTTCTTTTAGTTTTTTATCCAAAGAAAAGAATTGAGATGAAATGGAATTCTTTAACAAATTTAACACGATATAGAAAACAGATTTTGATGATTCTTGCAATGGTCTCATTAATTTCAATTGCTTCCATTCCAAATGTTTCAACAAGAACATCTGTCTGGGAAATGATGCCATCGAAAATGGAGAGCCATGTTTTTATGAGAGAATATTCAGATAAATTCAATGCAGGGCAGTCAGGTGTCATACTTGTTGAAACTCCTCCAGAAGGTATTTTAGAACCAAAATTACTGGAAAAATTGGATGAAATGGAAAAGATAATAAATACAGGAGTTGAAAATGCATCTGCCTATTCAATTGTTGATGTAGTAAAAAGATTGAATGCAGGGAGAATACCGAAAACAAAGGAAGAGGTTAAGAGCGTAATTGATAGATTACCTGAAAAATATAGCGTTTTAATGCTGAATGAAAATTTCAATAAAACACTTATTTATGTTGAGATGCCAATTATGCCTGTTAAGGAAACGAAAAGGGGTGTTTCTTCAGTGAATCAGATAATAAGACAGTATAATGGAGAAATAGGAGAATATGGAAAAATATCACAACTTGCTGGTCTTGCTGCAATAACTGTTGAGTTGAATGAAATGTTGATGCGACAGCAGATTCAGTTCATGTTCATTTCAATTATTTTAGTTTATCTTTGTCTCCTTCTTGTTTTTCGTTCTTTTAAATATGCAAGTTTCACAATGATGCCCATACTCCTACTTTTAATATGGCAACCAAGCATGTTTGTTCTTCTTCAGATTCCATTGAATATATCAACAATGACTGTTTCCTCAATTGCAATAGGAGTTGGCATAGATTTTGCAGTTCATATTACAGAGAGAGTTAGAGAGGAAGTGAAAAGGGTTAGTGGACTCAAAGCCATAAAAATTGCTCTCAGCAGGAAAAGTCCTTCTTTAGCTGAGGCAACCATAGCTCTAATAGGAGGTAGCATACCCATATTTTTAATGGAATACGAGATGATAACACAATTTATAATCCTAACTTTATTCATGCTTGTTTTTGCCTGCATATCCTCTATTTTAAGTCTTGCCTCAGTTTATTCTGCAGGAAATGGAAAATTAATTGAAAAAATCAGATGACCTCCATGCCTCAAGCAAAACTGGAAGTATAAATACGCATGAAATATAGCTGTATGTTATTGCAATTGCTATGGAGATGCCAAAAATTTTTAGAGGGGGAAGAAGAGAAAAAGAAAGGAGACCAAATGCTGATATTGTTGTTAAAGCAGAACCAAGAATTGCAGAGCCAGTTGACGAAATTGAAGATATACCTTCCTCCAAAAATCGATGGGTGATATGTATTGAATAATCTATGCCAAGTCCCACAGCAAGAGACGCAACTGTAATTGTTGTTAGCGTTAGAGGGATGCCAAGTAAAGCCATGCTACCAATAATCCAGATGGCAGATAGTATTACAGGAAGTAAAGAAATGAATCCAATTAAAAATGATTTAATTCTTTTCAAAAAAACTATTTCCAGAATTATAAATGATATTATTATTGTTATAAATAATGATTTCAACTGACTGCTTCTGAATTCTTTCAATATTACATAGCTTGATATTAGGCCCCCTGTGATTATTCCAGTGTTGTTTCCTAAATCATTTTTAAGCTCATTATATAATATGCTTATATTCCTCTCCTTTTTCCCAGTATTTGTTGATATTCTTATTATGCATTCTTCATATCCGTCATTCTTTTTAATAACTCTTTTTGCATCCTGTGGAAAATTTGTATAAAGAAAATCATAGAGAAGGAGAATATCCTTTTCTGTTACATTCTCTTTTAAATTTTCTTCATCAAAAAATTTTTTATACAACTGAGAAAAACTTTCATTATATCTAATATCATAAAAACTTCTTTCTGCATAGTCACGCATTAAAGATGCTATTGAAATTGTGGAAATATCAGCTTTTACAACATATTTATCATCTCTCACATTTTTTTCTATTTCCTGAATTTTTTTGAAAACAGAAGGATTTGCAATATCTCCTTTTATCAGTATAGTTGCTTCTTCGCCCTGCACCGCCTCAAAGTTTTTCAGCAGATATTCAATTTCATGGGTGATATCCATTTTTTCTGGAAGAAAGTCCATAATATCAAATTCTGTTTCTATGGTGGTTGAAAAGTAAAGCATTGCTACAGTTATTAGAACAGTCAATGATATGATTGTTTTCTTTCTTTTCCCGACAATCTTTGAAATTTTGTAAAGAACAATATTTTTATTTTTTTGCTTGGATGAATAGGTTGACATGAAAAAAAGCATTATTATTAGGCATGATATGACTCCAAATGAACTCAATATACCAAAATTTTTGAGAGATGGTATTGAAGAAGAGAAATTTGAAAGGAAAGCAATTGAAGTTGTGAATGCAGATAAAAACAAGGCAATAGATACTGAATCTATACCTTTTTTTACGTTTCCAAGCTGTGAAATTCTCTTTTTTAAATGTATTCCATAGTCGATTCCCAAACCAACAAGCAATACAGGAATGGATGTTATTAAAGGATTGAATATGTAGTTAAGTATAGAACCAAGTCCAACCATCCATATTATTGCTATGGAAAGCGAAAGTAAACTTATTATAACATCTTTAATATTTTTATAAACAAATAAAAGAACTGTTATAATTAAAATGAAAGAAAATGGAAGGATGAATGAAAGCGATTTGCTATTTCCCTTCATTATTTTTTCTGAGATAATTCTTGTTCCCATTACAGATTTATCTGTATAGAAAGAATTTTTTTTGCATATCTCATCAATTTTTTCCTCACTTTTTAGTGCCTCTTCTCTGTTTTTTATTAAAGAGCCGTTCAACGGAACTTTTATTACTGAAGCTTCAGCTTTTTCCCCGTCAAAATCCTCAGATAGCAGTAGAGAAATGTAATCTTTTGGGAAAAAAGGAAAATCAAATATCTGGGTTATTTCATCTCCAGCATCATTTATTGCTCTTATTTTATTTTCATAACTCATATCTGTTATGTTATTTAATGAAAGGAGGAGAGATGAAATTATATCTGCTATGCTTAAAGATTCAACGCTGAAGTTTTCGCATATCTGCCTTTCCACTTTCAGCATTTCAATTAAATCATTTTTCTGAAGTACATTTCCATTTTTTGATTTGACAAGTATGGGAACTGCATATTCATTTGTATATTCCTTGATTATTCTTTCATTTGTTTCAACAACTTCATTTTTTGGAAGGAAACTTTCTTCTTCAAGTTCATATTTTATACCATTTATCAGAATTGCTCCAGAAAATAGTAAGGTGATGAATATTATTACAATTATCCCCTTAATTCTATTTCTCTGTATTATTTCTCCAATCCTCACTGTATTGAATATAAAAATATTATTTAATACAATTGTTTGTATGAAAGCGCCCCGGCCGAGATTTGAACTCGGGTCGTGGGCTATCTGCAAATTTAAGTTAAACCCTAAATTTGCGACAGGCCCACATGATAACCGCTACACTACCGGGGCTCAAAGAGAGAATACAATTTTCATTAAAATATTTTCCTCAATTAGAGAAAATCAGTTAAAATTTTAAATGGCAATATATTTAAAAAGAGAGGTGAAATATGAACACAAGTATTGCAATATGTTATGTAGTGGCTTTAATTTTTGTAATTCCACCCATAAATGATATTCATGTTGGAGAAAAGTTTTGGCTAGATAATGATGCATGCATTTTAAAAAATGAATGGAATAAAACTTATGGGGGCAAAGAAGATGATATGGGTTACGTAGTTTTAGATACACAGGACGGATATATTATTGGGGGCAGAACTTTTTCTTATGGAGCTGGAGATTCAGATATATGGATAATTAAGACAGATAAAGAAGGAAATGAAATATGGAATAAAACCTATGGAGGAAAAGATGCAGAATATATTTTTGATGTTATAAGTGTAGAGGATGGATATATCATTGCAGGACAAACTTTTTCATACTCAGCAGGAATGGGAGACGGATGGCTTATTAAAATTGATAAAGAAGGAAATGAAATATGGAATAAGACATATGGAGGAAAGCTGGATGAAGATGCAAGAAAAATTCTCGAGACAAACGATGGCTATATATTTGTGGCAGGATGCTGGTCATTTGGTTCACCAAATGGAAATGTATGGCTTGTAAAGGTTGATAAAGAAGGAAATGAAATATGGAATAAAACATATGGGGGAAAAAATCATGAGATAGGTTATTCTATTACTGAAGATGGAGGAAAATATATATTGGGAGGAATAACTAGGTCTTTTGGTGCTGGAGGGTATGATATATGGATAATTAAGACAGATAAAGAAGGAAATGAAATATGGAATAAAACCTATGGAGGAAAGCTGGATGAAGATGCAAGAAAAATTCTCGAGACAAACGATGGCTATATATTTGTGGCAGGATGCTGGTCATTTGGTTCACCAAATGGAAATGTATGGCTTGTAAAGGTTGATAAAGAAGGAAATGAGATATGGAATAAAACATATGGGGGAAAAAATAATGAGTATGGCGGTATAGTTAAACAAACAGATAAAGGATACGTTATCATGGGTCAAACATCTTCATTTGGAGATGGAAAGAGTGATTTATGGCTTTTGAAAGTTGATAAAGAAGGAAATGAAATATGGAAAAGGAGAATCGGTGGTTCTTCACTGGATTATGGCGTTACAGTCAAGTCCACAGATGATAAAGGGTATATAATTGCAGGGTTGACATCATCATTTGGAGCTGGAAAAAATGATGTATGGTTTTTGAGAACAGAAGAACCATCTCTTGAAATAGAAATTTATGGTGGAATAGGTATAACAGTTATTTTTAGAAATGTTGGAGAAGAGGAGTTAACCAATTTAGAATGGGATGTTGTTTTAACTGATGCAGTGTTTTTTGGAAAAGAAAGACAAGGATCAATTTCTTCATTTATGCCTGGAGACGAATATAAAATAAAATTGTTTGTATTTGGAATTGGGGAAGGTAAAGTAAAAGTGAGAATAGGTGATATTTCAAAGAATGAACATTTCTGGATAATTGGACCTTTCGTTAATATGAATCATTGAAATTTTCTGAATAATATGAAGTAAATTAAAGTTGCAATTAAAGCGGTTATTGCAGAAGGGGAGAATGGAAGATAAAAAGATAAAGCCAAGCCAAAAAATCCTGCTATCAAGGCGAAAAAAGCTGAAAATATGAAAACTCCAGAAACGCTTTTTGCAATTTTATTTGCCGAGGCAGATGGAGCGACCAACATTGCATATACAAGTATTGCGCCAACTGCCTTCATCGTTATTACAGTTGATATTGATATTATGGAAAGCAAAACATAGTTGAAATATTCAGCTTTAATTCCGCTTGCTTTTGCTCCCTCCATATCAAATGAAATGAAAATGAATTCTCTTGCAAATAATAGAGAAATTATTATTACAACTGCTGTCATTATTGCCATCAAAATTATGTCCTCATTTGTGATAAGAAGTAAATCTCCAAATAAGAGACCCCACACACGTGATGCCTGTTCCTTTATAAATGATATGAAGAGGACAGCAAGCGACATTGAAAAGGCGAAAGAAATTCCAATTGCAACATTTGCCTGCTTTGCTTTAGAGGCTGAAAATGCAACCAAAATTGCAAAAATTATTGCCCCCACAATAGGATCTATTTTCATATAGCTTTCTATTGCAATAAATACAGCCGAGCCAGCGAGTGCAGCATGTGAGGCTCCCGCTACAAGAAATGGAACATTTTTGAAGATAACGAATGAGCCAGCTATTGAAGCATTTATTGCAAGCAAAAATATTGCAATTATAGCCCTCATTATAAATTCATCAAACATGTTCATCCCCTATTAATGGATGGCAGTATCCTTCCTCACATGTAACAATCTGAACAAAAGAACCGTATGTTTCCATTAAATTTTCATGATTAAGAATTTCTTTTGGAGAACCATA
>DRIF01000169.1 GCA_011052825.1 Thermoplasmatales archaeon | reverse complement strand
GCTCACACCTGTATTAACTATGGTCAATTGGTAAAAATTAGGGAGAAAGGAAGAGTTATCGATAAAGAAAAAAGAATAATCTATGGAAATCCTGAATCTACAGACATAGAAACCACAAATATCGAAAATTTCAATGGTATATTAAGGGAGAGAATTGGAAGATTAGTAAGAAAAACAAAATGCTTTTCCAAGAATAAAAAGAGATTGGAAAATGCACTGGAATTATTCCAATTCTACTGGAACTTTATAAATGAATTTCGAAGAGATTCTTCTCTAGCGATGCTGGAGAAATTGACCGATCATATCTGGACATGGCATGAATTTTTTTATTCCAGAATTAACTATTTTTAATTAGGACAATAGGGAATATTTATTTGGACATCTTTAGCATTTTTAGTGTGCTTTTCCAATACAATTTTCATGTAACAATTACATTCCACTACTAATTAACAGCAATATTTTTATTATACGTCTGCTATTACCAATTGTGTCAGAAGAAAACATAATAGAAAAATTGAAAGAGGAAATAGATGTCATTGAAAGACACCTCAAAATATTAAGAATAATAGTTAATGACGGGCCCATAGGAATAATAAAACTTTCAGAAATCACTGGATTCCCCCCACATAAGGTTAGATATTCTCTCAGAGTTCTGGAAAACCATAATCTCATATCCCCCTCATCAAATGGCGCTGTGGCTACAGACGGAACAGAAGAATTTATTAATGAGTTCAAAAATATATTAAAGGAAATAGTAAAAAAATTGGAGAATTTAGAAAATACCTTAGATTAATTAAGCCGCTGTAGCTCAGTAGGGAGAGCGCCAGACTGAAGATCTGGAGGTCGAGGGTTCAATTCCCTCCGGCGGCATTTTTATGCCAAAAAAGAATGTTTTGTTTAAGCTGTCCTTTGCAGATTCATTCACAATTTTAAATGGAATTTTTGGATTGTTCTCAATATTTTTTATTATAAAAGGGCAGATGCATTATTCTTTTATTCTTATTCTGCTGGCTGTTCTGGCTGATGGTATGGATGGCATTGTTGCGAGAAAATATGGAGGATATCTTGGAGAGTATATGGACGAATTCTCAGATACTGTTTCATTTTGTGTTGCTCCATGCGTTTTTTCTTATGTTGTTTATGACACGCCAGAAAATTTACTTTTCTATGCATCTGCATCTATTTTTTTAATATTTGGAATGCTTCATCTGATAAATTATCACATGAATAAAAGAGATTATTTTATTGGACTTCCCACTCCAGCATCAGCAATAATTATATCAAGCATGTCTTATCTTGAATTTAATATCTGGATATTGATTGCAGTGTTTTTTCTCTCCTCTTTTATTATGGTTCTCCCATTAAATTATCCGAGAATAGAAAAATATTTCTCAGTTATAGCATGCATAATAATATTTCTCGCAATGACTGGAGAAAATAATCTGGTTCTTTTGCTGTTAATTTCAACTTCAATTTATGTAATTCTTGGACCATTATACACCAGGATAATAAAAAGAATCCTTGAAAAACTTTAAATTTATACTCCTCCAGTCATCGAAATCGTTTATTCCATGTGAACCATCTGAATAATCTACAATTCCAAAAGCATATCTGTAATTCATGCAACTTTTATAATTTCTATATTTCCAGTAGCCAGCAAGCCATGGAGCATTACAACTTTCATTATCTACCCCACCAAAAGTATCATCAAATATGCCAAGTGTATGACCAAATTCATGCATGAATAGGCTCGCATAAGCTATTTTTCTACTCTCCCCCTTCCTCCATTTATTTATATATTCTCCAGCAAGCAAAAAAGAGTCAAGATTTTCATATCCCACAAAGGCATGTCCTCCTCTCTTTGAAGAACTATAGGAAATTATAATTGCATAATGATATATTCCATGCTTTAAACTACTTACATTTTCATTTAAAAAATATTTCCAGTATATGTCTACAGCATCATTATAATAAACTCTTTCCTTGTGAGGTATTTTTTCATCCACAAAAATGTGTAGATTTATGTTATGGGAAGTGAAGGCATCATAAAGCATCTGTATACTTTCATTATACATCTCATATCCTTCCATAACATCAACTTCTATGAATATATCCTTTGCAAATGGATCAGAAAATTTTGAAAAAACATAATATTCCTCATAATCATCAAGTCCATCATTATCATAATCAATTGTATGATTTTCTTTCATGAAATCATTGAATCCATATTTATCTTCCCATTGTATGGGCAAGCCATCATTATCATAATCCTTTCCATAATCACTTACAGCTGGATCTGTTCCATAAATGTAAACTTCCTCATAATAATTTAAGCCATCTCTGTCATAATCATTATAGAAAATATCAAACCATATTTCTGCATCGCTAAATTTAATATGACCATATCCATCTTCATCTCCTATAAAATCATCTCCATACCATTCCCCTCTTGCCATGTCATATACAATATGCTTTTTCTCTAAGCCAATCTTTATATCAATTTCAATATTTTGTTTTTCATCATCAACATTCTGCCATGATGTATAATTTAAAATTTCATCTCCTTTAAATGAGGTTTTATTTTTATTACCTTCAATAAAAATTTCTATATTTTTCTTTTTTTCCTCTCCAATATTTCTTGCTCTTTTTATTTTCATACATACCTTAACATCAACCATTGGATCAAAATCGTTTAATGAAATGAAAGTCATGTTTTTTGGGATGAAATATCCCTCTTTTCCATATCCTCCTTTTCCAGTTAAATTTTCTTTATAAATGCATTTATGACTGAATAATGGGTTTAAAAGCCAAGGAAAATATTTAACTCTACTTATAACTATATGAAGTTTTTTTGGTACAAAAGAACCCCACCAATTGTATCTTGCATCACAGATGGAATATTTAGCATCTATTGAATACATGTAATTTTTTGTAATATCATTATATTCTATTAGATAGCATGTGAACCCTCCGCAGGAGAAGGGCGTATAAGCCCTCAAGCCATAAAATGAGGGTGATGAACATGCTGTATGTTGGAATAGATTTGCATAAGGAGAAAGTATATGGAATAGTGATGAATGAAAATGGGGAACTGATAAAGAAAGAAAAATTTGAGAACGAGCCCGAGGAATTTCATAAGTTTTTAAAGAATATGGAAAAAGCAATTGTGGCAATTGAATCAACAGGATTTGCTACACCCATATATGATTTTCTGGAGGAGAATGGGTATGAAACAAAAGTGGCACATCCTTTAAAGACGAGGGCTATAGCAGAAGCAAAAATTAAAAGCGATAAAATAGATGCAAAAATATTGGCTGACCTATTGAGGAGTGATCTCTTGCCATCTTCATATATTCCAAGTAAGGAAATAAGAAAAATAAGAGATATGGCAAGGCATAGAGCCTATCTGGTAAGGTTTAGAACAAGATTAAAGAATAAAATACATGCTGAACTTGCAAAAAGATGGATAAAAACGAAAGGAAATATATTTACCAAAAAAGGCATAGAATGGCTAAGAGGTCTAGAAATAAAAAGCGTTAATAGATACCTTGATGTAATGGAATTGCTGAATGAAAAAATAAAGGAAATATCACTTGAAATAAAAGAAAAGGCAAAAGAAAACGAGGATGCTATATTATTGAT
>DRIF01000168.1 GCA_011052825.1 Thermoplasmatales archaeon | reverse complement strand
CAATAGGAAATATTATTATAATCGCTAAAGTACACAAGTTCGATACCAATGTTGTTTAAGTAAATGTTACAACTTGAAATTGTATTATTGCTTGAATAAGAGAAATGTGTGTAGATGCCATCATAGCAGTCTAAAATATTACATCCAGAAATATGATTGAATGAAGATCTTATTTTTATTCCCGAATCGCGCCAATTATTTCCACTATTCCTTATTGTAAAATTCCTTATACTTACATTATTCGCAGTAACATATACAACATCTCCCGTATTATTCCCATCTATTATCACTGTATTTCTATCTTCTCCTATTAAGCTTATTGATTTATTTATTACAACATTCTCATAATATGTTCCATTGTAAACATATACTGTTCCATTTTCAGCAACACCATTTATTCCATTTTGGATTTTGTTGAAATGTGTATAATTCCATCCTGGAGTACCACTATTAAAATCATCATCCACATATACAATGTTTGGCAAAGGAAGATAATTTTCCTGTGTTTGTACCAACGGATAATAATCATTATCTCCATTTACATTATAAGAGGTTTCTCCTATTCCGTCTCCATTTGTATCTGTGCCAGTATAGTCATCCCAGTAATTACCAAGATAACTTGTATAACTACTCCCATTATAGAGATAGTCCATTGGCTGAGTAGAATTCCATAGATTATTAGAGTTAACAGAATAAACATTTTCAGCATTTCCTATAAAATTATTTAGGAAAAAAACATTATCAGTTGAATAAAAATTATAAACACCATAAACAGTATTATTTAAAATATTACAATTGTAAATCTGGTTATTTTCTGCAAAATATGGTAGAATACCATAGTCGTTATCTGAAATAATGCAATCATAAATCTCATTATAATAGGAATACAAAATCCTTATACCATCTCCACTATCTGATAGATTGCAGTTGTAAATTTGATTATAATCTGCTGAATCAAGCATAATATCATCATAAGGATTTGAATAAATTTCACAGTAAGAAATTGTGTTATTATCTGAATTTTCTGCGTATATACCCTGATAGTAATTGTTTGAATAAATGTTACAATAAGAAATTATATTATAACTCGAAGAATCAAGATGAACTCCTTTTCCGTTATTTGAAATAATGCAATTGTGGATTGAATTAAATAATGAATAATACATTTTTATCCCTGAATAAAAGTTTCCACTATTCCTCATTGTAAAATTGCTTATATTTGCATTATTTGCATTAATATAAACAACGTCTCCACTATTATTCCCATCTATTATCGTTGTATTTCTATCTTCTCCTATTAAGCTTATTGATTTATTTATTACAACATTCTCATAGTATATTCCAGAATAAACAAAAATTGTGTCTCCATTGCTTGCATTGTCTATTGCATGTTGTATTTTGCTATAGTTTCCTGCTCCTGTACCTCCGACATACAGGGTTGAAGATAAATTTCCATATTTTTCATCTGCCTGTATTGCATCATTTGCCAAAAAAAGGCTTATTCCAATACAAACTATTCCAAAAAATATAAAATATCTACTTCTTTTACCCCCCAACATTTCACCTCCTGATATTTTATATTTAAAATTAAATATTAATGAGTTTATATAATTTGCTACGCCAAAACAATACAATCATGCAAATTTTTAAATCTTAATTCATAATAAGCAGTAATGCTGAAAGTTTACAACACTCTAACTAGAAAAAAAGAACCATTTATTCCAGTTGAAGAAGGAAAAGTTAAAATGTATGTTTGTGGAATGACTACTTACAGCGATGCTCATATAGGACATGCCCGTACTTATGTTGCTTTCGATATTATAAGAAGATATTTAGAATATAAGGGATATGATGTTTTTTATATTCAGAATATAACAGACATTGATGACAAAATAATAAAATCTGCAAATGAAGCTGGAATGGACGCTCTTGAATATTCTTCTTACTATGCAAAAAGATGCTTAGATGATATGAAAAATTTGGGAATAAAACCAGCAAATCTCTATCCAAAAGCAACTGAACACATAGAAGACATGATTGAATTGGTAAAAGAATTGGTGAATAAAAAATATGCATACGTTGCAAATGGAGACGTTTATTTCAGCGTCGAGAAATTCAGTGATTACGGAAAACTTTCCAGGCAGAATATGAAACAAATAAAAGCTGGAGCAAGAGTTGAAGTTGGAGAAAAAAAAAGGAGAGCAGAAGATTTTGCACTCTGGAAATCAGCAAAGCCAGGCGAGCCATTTTGGGAGAGTCCATGGGGGAATGGCAGACCAGGGTGGCATATTGAATGTTCTGTAATGAGTTCAAAATATCTCGGCATCCCTTTTGATATTCATGGAGGAGGGCAGGATTTGATATTTCCTCATCATGAAAATGAGATTGCTCAGGCGGAATCAGCTTATGGGAAAAGATTTGTTAATTACTGGATTCATTCAGGGATGTTGAAGGTCAATGGAGAAAAAATGAGCAAGTCGCTTGGCAACATAATAAATATCAGAGACGCCCTAAAGAAATGGGATGCAGAAGCAATAAGATTTTTCTTTGCCTCTTACCATTACAGAAGTCCAGCAGATTTTAATGAAAATGCCATAAAAAATTCTGAAAATGCTCTGAAAAGAATTTATATAACAAAAGAAAAACTTGAAGAATATGCAGGAGATGATGAAAGAGTGTTGATTGAAGAATTAAATGAGAAGGAGAGAGAATATTTAAACGAAATAGAAAATTTCTGCATTAAGTTTGAGTCCGCAATGGACGATGACTTTAATACTCCAAAGGCAATAGAAACTTTATTTGATTTTATAAAAAAGACAAATAAATTTCTGATGGAAGAAGAAAAGCCAAATGAAAAATTGTGTAAATATGCATTAAATGAATTTTTAAAAATATCAAATGTTCTAACTCTTTTGCAGGGAAAAGAAAAAAAGATGAATGTTGAAGCAATAAATAAACTCGCAGAAAAATATGGAGTGAAAAAAGAGAAAGCAGAAAAAATTATAGAAAAAATACTAGAAATGAGGAGAAAAGCAAGAAATGAGAAAAACTATGAACTGGCAGATGAAATAAGGGAAGATTTAAGAAAAGCTGGGATAGAAATAGAAGACGCTGGTAGTGAAACCAGATGGAGGATTAAATAATTTTTTTCAACCATCTTGCAGTCATTCTTACAGCTTCGCTACTGTTATATTTTGGTTTCCAGCCAAGCGATTTTAATTTTGATATATCCAATCGCATTATTTTTACATCTCCCTTCCATCCTCTTCCATCAACGCCTCCAGTAAATTTATATTCTGGATGGAGTTTCATTTCATCACTCACTATATCTGCTATTTCAGTTACTTCAGTCCAGTCCTCTGAGCCAATGTTATATATCTCTGTTTTTTGCTCAGCATGCTCCATTCCAAAAAACATGGCATTTATGCAATCATCTATGTAAAGATATGATTTTTTCTGCTTCCCGTCTCCCAGAATTTCAAGCTCTTCTGGGTTATTCTTTAGCTTTTTTATGAAATCATATATTACGCCATGTGTGCTTTTTGGCCCAACAACGTTTGCAAATCTGTAGATTATGGCTTCAATATCAAATGTGTGAGAATATGAACATATCAAAGCTTCTGCTGAGAGTTTTGATGCACCATACAATGAGATTGGTATTAATGGACCATAATTTTCAGGGGTTGGAATTATTTTTGCATCTCCATACACAGTTGAGGAGGACGTGAATGCAATTTTTTTAACCCCTTCTTTTCTCATCTCCTCAAGGAGATTGTAAGTTGCAACAATGTTATTATCAAAATGAATTCTTGTATTGGCAATTCCTAGTCTAACATCAGGATTTGCTGCCAGATGAAAAACAATTTTACATCCCTTTATAGCTTTTTTAATGTCGTTGCAGTTAAGTAAATCTCCTTCTATCAATTCAATCTCGTTTATATTCTCCTCTATAAATTCTCTTCTACCCGAAGAAAAGTTATCAATGCATTTAACTTCATAACCTCTCGCCAGCAGTTCATCTATTAAATGACTACCAATAAAACCAGCTCCTCCTGTTACAAGTGCTTTCATGAATGAAAATGAAGGAGTAATATAAAATGCTTTTTCAGATTAAAAAGTTTAGGAAGCCAAGCCACCATAAAATCCATATGGTTGTTGTTATCACCGAGCCAGTCAGCACGATAGCAACAGTTTTTTTTGCTTTTAATCCAAGCAATCTCGCTACAATAGTGGTGCTTATCCCTCCTGTTCCCTGGAATGGTATAATCATAAATAGAAGGAGACTTATAGTCAGAAGTTTCTTCTTTTTGTATTTTTCTGCTCTTCTTTGTAACCACTTATAACCTTTATCCAGATATGGAACATGAAATATAATCAGTTCAGCAAACCACCAGTTATATGCAAGTATTGCAGAGCTTATGGCATCCATAATAATGATTGTGCTTCCTGCCACCCATGCTGGGAGAGGAGGACCAATGCTATTTTCAGTGAGCATTAATGGAATGACAGATTCTTTTCCTGCGGGAGGAATGAAATAGGCAATGGTTAAAGCTCCATATTTTGCTCTTGCATCTGGGGGAAGATAATCTATAACAAAGGCAAAATAGAATGCAACTGTAAGAAAAGGTGTTATAAAAATTAAAAATTTGTACATGTAGCCAAGATTGCTGTGTATGCGATGAAGCTGTTCATATGCATCATTTATCAGTTTTTGAATTTTCATTTTCTCCCTGCTTTATCTCTTCATATGCCTTATCAATTATATTCTTTATTGTCTGATATACCTCTTCTAAGTTAACTTCCCTTCCAGTAACTCTTTCAAGCAAACCAGCAAGACGTTTACCTGTTCTTGCAAAAATTAGCCAGAGTGAAAAAAGCATTCCATATGCAAATGCAACCATAGCAGTCAGCAATAATAACAAATAGTTCATCTATCCCGATAAGAGCATTGCATAAATAAATATTTCCTAATTGTTAAGCTTTCTCACCCTTCTCCATGCCATTCGCTTTCTTCTGTTACAGCAACCAGAAAGCCATCCCCTCTTTTTATGACAAAATCATCTGGTACACCTGGAGCATATAAATCAAAATCCTGCATACTTGCATTCCATTTTAATACAATGTTGCATCCCTGTATGCTGTTTAACAATGAAGATGCGTTTGTAGGCATTGATTTAAACCATCCAAGCATGTTCCATCCAATATATAATGGAACAGAAACTGTTTCTATTGGCGTTCCTGAAACATTGAAGATAGTATCATTATCTACAGCAACTAAATATCCGTGTCCATCTTCTATGACAAAATCATTTGGCACTCCTGGAGCATATAAATTAAAGTCGCCAGCGCTTGCATTCCATCCAAGAATAATGCTACATCCTGGAATATCTGAGTATAATGAGGAAGCATTGTAGTTATTTTCAACTGGAATTGTAATTAAATTCCATCCCTGATAAAGCATCAAAGATACTGTTATCTGGCTTGTTATCTCAATAATAATTGGAGATGACCATCCACTTTCTGCATTCCAAGTATCTTTTGCTTTAACCCTCACATTATAAATTCCTTCACTATTCCATGAATGTGTGGCATTGCAAACAATTCCGGATGGATATGGGCCAAGCCATCCAGTTGTATTTCCATCTCCCCAATCAACATAATAATAAACATCATCTCCATCTGAATCTGTTGTAACAAAAGTATATTCGTATTCCTCTCCAACAATACCAGTTGTTGAACCATTTATAGAGGGTATTTCTGGAGGATTATTTGCAGAAGCATTTAAACCTCCTGAAAAACATGTTAACTTTCCATATCTCCCACCAGCTACCATCTCCATTGAGCCATCTCCTACAACATCTGGAACTGAATATATGGCATCAACTGGTTCATAATAATTAATGGATGCAAGTTCTGAGCCATCTACTCCACTGAGGAAATAGCAGTAATTATTGCTGTAAAGTGTTCCAACTAAAACATCATCTATTCCATCTCCACTTATATCTTCAATTCCTGCAACATTCCATGGCTGATCTGCAACTGAATGAGTCCATATATAATTGCCTGTGTAGCTGTCCATAGCCATTGTAACGTGAGAAGTGCTATGTGCTGGAACTATTTCAGGATAACCATTGCCATTAACATCGTCTATTTTTGCAAATCTGGTTATAATTCCAGAAAGAGAATTTGAATATACCTGAACACCATTGGTTGCATCAAGCCCATATATATTTCCGTAAAAATCGCCTGCAACAACATCTTTTACTCCATCGCCTGTTATATCCTCAATCTGTGCCAAAGCCCATACAGACGAACCTCCAACAGGAAAAGCCCATATTATATATCCAGTAGCGCCATTAATACCATATACAAATCCATCAGTTTCAATCTCATTGGAAGCCCCAGCAAGAACATCTGGTTGACCATCGCCTGTAAAATCCTCTATTCCAATCACAGAGAAACCAGGTCCTCCTAAATAGCATTCCCAGATTGAATCACCTGTTAAAGCATCTAAACAGTAAACCCTTTTTGGTCCAGTATCTGTTGAATCATCACCTGTTGATGCAAGAACATCTCTTATTCCATCACCATTGTAGTCATAACTGCAATCGACCTGATATACCCATCCTCCATTTCCATATTCATGAGTATCATGAATCCATAAGATGTTTCCATTCTGACCAGAAAGCATTATTATTGATCTGCCACCCCAAGGAGTTCCAATTGCAATATCTTCATATCCATCCCCATCAATGTCATCTGCTATTGCAATTTCATTCTGATAACTGAGTTTGTGAGGATATATGTATGACTCCCATATAATATTCCCTGTCCCGTTTGCATATCCACTAAAGCATCTTATATAATATTCTTCAGAGCAAACTATGACATCATCAATTCCATCTCCATCAATATCCTGTATCGGGGAAATTGCCTTCACGCTGTTGTCAGAACCTCCAGTTATTGTATATTCCCATATTACTGAACCAATTGGATAATCCCTTCCATTTTTTTGAATTAATGTATTCTTGTTTAAATCAGATGTGTCTGAATGAACAGTACGTTCATATAAATATGCTGATAAATCTGGAAAAGCATTATATGGAGAAACCTCTGTCGCAGAATTTTCATTAACTACCAGCATACTACCAATTAAAATTCCTAATATTGTCAATATTAATATTTTATTCATGTTTTACCTCCAGATATTAAACAGATATGGTTTAAAAAATTTTTGTGGAAAATCTATTATGACGTTTTAGGAAGAATTGCAGCGTTGTCCGTTAAATGATTCAAAAATAAAGAATAGTGATAAAATGAGATGTTTTTAATTCCAACAGAGTTCAATTTTATCACTATTCACTCAAAAAAATTTATTCTGGGTAACTCTGGTTAATAGAAAAATATAGTTTCCATTAATCAAAGTACATGGATTGGTGTTTTTTTTTTGATTTATTTATCCAGCTTCTTTCACCGGAAGAAGCAGTGGTTCATCTAATATTAAAGATGCTTTGATCTTATTCATTACTAAAAGATTGTAACATATGACCTTCAACCTCAATTCTTTCTCCTGTAAATCCTCTCTTCTAGAAAATAAAACATGTCCCAATCTTTGTTTTTCAGCACCTATCACTGCCTCTATAACACTTCTTCGATGATAAGCATTGTCAAATGCATCCTTATCATCTTT
>DRIF01000167.1 GCA_011052825.1 Thermoplasmatales archaeon | reverse complement strand
TTTCAAAAGTATGCAAGCTTATTCATGGTGTTCCAATAGCGTGCAAGAAATATGGCTTAGAACATAATAACAATCCAATAGAGAGGTATAACGAGGATGTAAAGCAACGCTACAAGATAATGCGTGGCTTTAAATCATTTGAATCTGCAGATGCTTTTCTTAGCTTGAGGAGAATAATTTACAATTTTATCAGAGGGGATGAAACGAGAGCTATGAAAGCTGACATAGCTCTGGAGCTCGGATGTAACAGGTTAGAAAGCCTAATAAAATTTTGAGGAAAAGTGTATCACCTATTCTGAGGAATATCGCTGGAAGGTAAAAAATAAAAGAGATGAAAAGTGGAAGAAGAAAATGGTAAGGTATGCATTTACGCCTGTTTTGGCGGTTTTTCCAATACAGGAATAGCCACCGCAATAGCAAGCATGGAAGCGATAAAGGAAGTTGGGCTTAACAAAGCATGCATAGGATGTCTTGCCGCCATACCGCATGATGTGAAAAGTGTTAGGGAGAAGAATGACAATGCAGAAAAAATTGTAACCATTGATGGCTGCCAAATGGAGTGTGCAAAGAAAATAGTTGAGCAAGCAGGATACAAAGTTAAAAGCATTGTTTTGGCAAGAGACATAGGAATGAAAAAGAAATCATTGTATGAAGGGATAGAGGGATTTAGAAATCTGACAGATCATGTTGATGAGGAAGATATTCAGAAAGCAAAGGAAGTAATTATGAGGGCAATACTAGAGGAATAATCAACATGGATGAAAAAATGAAGGAATTGGTAGGCATTGATGCTTCTGTGGCGGGGCATTGCAGACCATGCTTTCTTTATCATTTGAAGAAAGCAAAAGAAATTGGCATTCCTAAGGAAGTTACTAACGAAGCAATTGAATTGGCTTTGAGCATAAGCAGGTCTGGAGATGAGCATATGTACGGATTTGCAAAAAATATACTGGAGCGATTAAAATGAGCGAAGAACATACTCCAGAAAACGCAATTTTCTGTTGCTTTGGCTGCATGTCTAGTGTTGGCGCATTAACGGGAGTTGCCATGCTTGAGGCATATAAAAAGCTGGATAAGGAAAGGTATGGGCTGTTTTGCACCTCTGCCATAGCTGCGGGAGTTCCGAAGCACAGAAAAACTACAGAGAAAGCAAAGAGAATTATTGTTATTGATGGATGCTACAATAAATGTACAAAGAAAATTCTTGAGAAGGATGGTTTTAAGATAGACAAATATCTCAATTTACTTCTCGACTTAAAAATACCAAAGATTGGTCCTTTCAAACCATTTGATTACAGCAAGGAAGATTTGGAGAGGGCAGTGAATGAAATAATAAAGTTGTGTGAGGAAAAATGAAGCTTTGTGTAGTATTGAATGGAGGGCTACAGTCATGCTGCTCGGTATATCCGCCTGAACTTGTAAAGGAAATTGTCGGAGATTGGACGGAAGGGATGTGGAATCTTGAAGTGATAGATGCGAAAAGTGAGGAATGGAAGGCAGATAAACTTGCATCTCCGGCAATAAAATATTTTGGCGAGTATGCATATCCCTTCATTTACATAGATGACATTCTCATTACGATAGGACATTTTCCTTCGAGCAGTAAGTTTATCGCGTTCCTCCTCCAGGATGAGATAAAGGGAATAAGCAAAGATGAGATAGAAGAACTTGCAAGCAGTTACGGCTTCACAATAGATAACAAAACAAAAGACTAATATACTTTATGTGCATATGCACAAAATGGTGAGAGAAATGAGGATAGCGCTGCCATGCAGCAACAATAATGGGTTGGAAAGCGAGATAAGCATGCATTTCGGGAGGAGCCCGTATTATGCATTTGTTGACGTTGAGGGAAATAAAATAAAAAATTTTGAGATTGTGCCTGTGCCATTCGCAGAGCACGGACCTGGAGACCTGCCAAATTTCGTTAAGGAAAATGGAGGCAACGTTGTCATTGCATACGGAATGGGCGGAAGAGCCATTGACTTCTTCAACCAGCTGGGGATAGATGTCATAACAGGTGCATCCGGAAGAGTTAAAGAAGTAGTGGATGCTTTTCTGAAGGGCAGAATCGAGGTCGACAAAGACTGGAAGAGCAAGGAAGAATTCGGGCATCATGAGCCGTCCCATTAAAAGAAGGTGTATTGCATTCCATATGGATGCAGAGTTTTTTTCTCCCATTCCGAAGTGGATGGCATCCGGCATTGTGGAATTGTATGCTGATGAGGTTGAAGCACTTCGCCTCGTGGATTATGAAGGACTCAGCCAGGAGGAGGCAGCCGAAAGCATGAAAATTTCGAGAGGCACAGTATGGCGTCTTTTGCAGTCGGGAAGGAAAAAAATTGTTGCAATGTTGGTAGAGCATAAGCAGCTTAAGGTTATTATGAGATGATGCAAACATTTAAGTAATATTTTTTATTTCATAAATATGAAAAATTCCATATATTTGGAATTTATGAGATTTAAGAAAAGAAGGAGTGATGATAATGGACAAGATAAAGATCGTTGAGAGAAACATAAAGCAGGTTCTGAACCACTGGGGATTCGGGGAGATATGCTCCTCCATATATGCTGCCCTTGCCCTTTCAGACCGCCCGCTTACTGCAAAGGAGATATCGAAGCGTATTGACTATGCATATACAACAACGATAAATGCTCTGAACAGAATCATAGGGCTTGGCCATATCAGAAAAATGCGGCAGGAGGGAAAGAATGTTTATTACATAGATTCCGACCTGTCAGATATAATAAAGGAGAAGCTGAGACATTTTCTTGAAATTCTGGAAGAGACAGAGAAATCCATAAAACAGCTTGACGACAGATACAGAGAAAGGCTGAAGGGTGCTCTTAAAACAGTCGATAGTGCTATCCAGTTCCTCAAAAAAATGGAGAAAATGGAGGCAAGGGAATGAGAATACTGCTTGTCTTACCGCCGACAGATATCGCAATAAAAAGGGTGGTTGGAACAACAGGACCACCTCTCGGTCTTGCATATCTCGCTTCAATGGTGAGGGACGAGCATGACGTCATTATTGTTGATTCAATAGCCGAGGAACTGACATTTGATGATGTAAGGAAAAGAATAAAAAAATTTGATCCAGATGTGGTCGGCATAACAGCCACGACGAGCATGATTCCAGATGCATACAAAGTGGCGGAAATAGCAAAAGAAATAAATGAAAATGTAAAAGTCATTATCGGCGGCCCTCATGCCACATTCCTGCCCGACAGAACAATGGAGGAATGCAAAAGCATAGATTTCATTGTTAGGGGAGAGGGGGAGATTACATTTAAAGAATTAATCAGGGCCATTGAAGAGGGCAGGGATTTTAAGGCCATAAAAGGTTTGAGTTTCAGAAACGGGAAAACAATAAACAATCCTCCGAGAGGGCTTATAAAGAATGTGGATGAAATCCCCATGCCGTCATATGACCTCCTGCCCATGGAGAGGTATAGAGCAGATGGTGTGAAATTTGGTACCATCGTTACAAGCAGGGGATGCCCTTTCAACTGCATCTTCTGCTCCTCATCCCTCCAATTCGGAAAAAAATGGCGCGGGCACAGCTCTGAGCGTGTGATGGCAGAGTTGTCAATTTTGAGAAATGATTATGGTAGGAAATCAATAGAGTTTCTTGATGACACCTTCACCCTCGTAAAATCAAGGGCAATAGAGATATCAAATAAAATAAAAAAGGAAGGGCTTGACATATCATGGGTTGCATCGTCAAGAGTTGATACTTTTTCAAAGGATATGGCGGAGGCGATGCATAGAGCAGGAGCCCATACCATATATTTTGGCATAGAGTCTGGCACGCAAAAAATTCTTGATTTCATAGGTAAGGGCATAACTCCGGAGCAATCGAAAATTTCAGTGAAAAATGCCGAGGAAGCAGGGCTCCACACTTTTGGCTCATTCATTATAGGTTTCCCGCAGGAAAGCAGGAGCGATGTCAAAAAAACGCTGAAATTTTCAAGGAAGGTGGGTGTGGATTTTGCACAGTTCACTGTTGCAACGCCATATCCCGGCACACGTTTATGGAACGTGGCTTTGAAGGAAAAGTTACTCACAACAATGAACTGGAGGAGATTCACCACACTTAATCCCATACTCAAATTGAAATGTTTTACAAGAGAGCAAATATCAAAAGCCCTTGAGCTTGCATATGTAAAATTTTATCTCCGTCCTAAAGTTTTGATAAAAGATATCATACAGGATAAAGGGTTCATAATAAGGAGGGCTATCCCCCAGGTTATAAAAATGTATGCCCAGAAATTGAATTTCAATACTATTCCACCTAAGGAGATGATATAATGAAAACCACGACAACCATACAGGTGTTGAAAGCCACGATTGGAAATCCCGCCACAAGAACACTTCTCAAAGGAATGAGCAAGTACTGCGAGAAGGATGGAAAGAATAGAATAGAAGTGGCGGTTGAGCTTTACACAGGGCAGCGGGAAGACGCATGCCTTTCGTGTAAACTCACAGAAAAAATGATAGCCAAAGTCCTTAAGAAAGGGGCTGAAGCGTTTGGGCTTACCGAAGAAGAATTGAAGAAAAAATTCAGCGACCCTTACTGGGCAAAGGGTTTGTCATCGACGATAAGGGGCATTGCCGAATTTGGTGTAAGAAAGCCATTTACCTCAGGTGCTCCATTCCAGGTTGTATGGGATGTCACATATGCATGCAACCTTCACTGCAAGCATTGCTACGCAACTGCGGGCAAGCCATGGAAGGATGAGCTGACAACAGAGGAGGCAAAGCGTGCTATCGATATCTTCGATAGAGCCGGCGTCACCATCATTGCATTCTCCGGTGGCGAGCCTCTTGTAAGACCAGACATAATGGAACTGGCAAGATATGCAGCAGATAAAGGCATCTACGTGGCAATGGCTACCAACGGCACTCTCATCACGAAGAAAAAGGCAAAGGAGATGAAAGATGCGGGCGTCCAGTTCGTGCAGATTAGCCTCGACGGGATAGATGCTGAAACTCATGATGAATTCAGGGGCGTGAAAGGCGCATTCGACAAAACTGTTCAGGGAATAAAGAATTCTGTTGCTGAAGGATTCTTCGTTGAAATATCAACTACGGTGACCAGATACAACTACAAGCAGCTTCCCAATATAATACAGTTCGGAGAAGACCTCGGAGCAAACTGGTTTATGGCATATAATTTTGTTCCCACGGGCAGAGGAAAGGAAATTTTCGAGATGGATTTGTCGCCAGATGAGAGAGAGGAAGCAATCAAAATGCTGTGGGGCGAATTGAGAAAAGGAAGAAAAATAAACGTGCTTTCAACAGCCCCTCAATTTGCACGTGTGGCACTTCAGCATGAGGAAGGCGAGAGCCAGAAAGTTGTGCCAACCCATTTTTACAATCCGAAGCTTGCAGGGCAGCTTGTTGATCTGGCGGAGTTTATAGGAGGGTGTGGAGCAGGACGTTTCTATATGTCCATGAGAGCCAACGGCGATTTGCAGCCATGTGTCTTCTTCCCGCTGAAGGTCGGCAATATCTTGGAGGATGATTTCGAGGAGCTGTGGAAGAAAAATGAAGTTCTCAGCAATCTCAGAAATAAGGACATATTGGAGGGTTTCTGCGGAAAATGCGATTACCGCTATTATTGCGGAGGATGCAGAGCAAGAGCATATGCCTACACTGGCGATTATCTTGCTCCAGACCCAGGATGCATATATAATAAAGAGGTGTATGAGAAGGCGATGGAAGAATGGAAGTAGTTCTAACAGCAGACAGAACTTTAATGAGCAACCATCATGGCAAAGAATTTTTAGGATTTGGAACAAGTGCACCTCCCAACTGGTTGCCCGAACATCTTTTCCGCTATCTTTTCTTTCCCTGCATAAAAAGCGTTGGCGGGCTGCCATGGCAGGCTCCGTATGGGTTGCGTAAAATAGAGGCAAAGCTGCTCGATGAGGGTTTTGATGTCAAAACTGTTTATCCTGACAGCATTGATAGATTCAACCCAAAAGTCATAGGCATAAGCGTAATGGATTCTTTTGGCTGGGGCCCGTCGTCGACAACTTTTGCGGGCATTCTGAAGACAGGCGAGCCGTACCTGGCAAAATATTTCAGGATGATGCTGGAAAGCGATTCCTACAGAAAGGCAAAGACAAAGGGGGCAAGGACAATAGTCGGCGGTCCGGGGGGCATGGCAGTTCAAGCTGAACCAGAAATTCATGGACAAACATGGAATAGATACTGTCATAATTGGTGAAGGGGAGTATGAAAAAGCCGTTGAAATCTACCGCATGGCACTGCAAGGAAAAAAATTGCCTAAATTCGTCGAACTCAAACCGAGTGAATGCCCCACCCTGAATGAAATTTCTGAGATAAAGCATGCTTCCGTTAATGGGCTGGTGGAAATCGGCAGGGGGTGCCCCAGGGGATGCAAATTTTGCTCTGTGACATTACGGCCGTTGAGGTGGTATCCATATGAAAAAATCGAAAAAGAGCTTAAAGTGAATGCAGAAGCAGGCATTAATTCAGGAGTGATTCATGCGGAAGATATACTTCTCTACGGACAGAGTGGAGTCATACCTGACGAGGAAAAGCAGATAAAGCTTAACAAATTTGCAAAGCGCTATTACAAAAATCTTTCATGGAGCCATGCATCTTTTGCTGCCGTTGCTTCCAAACCGAAACTCATGGAAGAGCTTTCTGAAATTATATTGGATGAACATCAATCGTGGTGGGGGCAGAGATGGGAATAGAGACCGGCTCTGTCGAACTGGCAAAGAAAATAATGCCGGCAAAAGCAAAACCTTTCAGGGCAGAGAAATGGCCTTAGGTTGTTATCCGGGGAGCAGGAATAATGGAAGACTGCCATCTGATTCCTGCCTGCACCCTTATAACTGGATTGCCTGAGGAAACCGAGGATGATATAATAAAAACCATTGAGCTTGTTGATGAATTGAAGGATTTCCCCTCTCTTATTGTCCCCCTATTTTTTGTTCCCATGGGGAAACTAAGAGATAAAGAATGGTTTAAAAAAGAGCAGCTAAGTGAGGTGCAAGAGGATCTACTAACAGCTTGTTTACATCACGACATAAAATGGGTTAAAAGAATCGGTGAAATATACTTCGGCCGAAGTATATTTCATCAGTTCATAAAACCCTTGTACTATCTATTCATCAAGCTGGTGGAGTGGCAGGGGAAAAGAAAAGGAGTGTTGTAACCTGACTTTGCCAATGAAGCAAGATCAGGTAACAAAATAAAATTTTCATTCAAAAATTGAGAAATTGAACCAATTTTTAACTCATTTTGGAAAACTCTGAGATAAAATAAGCAAAGCATCTGAAGATGCAACAGTTATTACCGCAAAAAGAAATGATGATGCAAAATACAGTGGTTATTACAAAACAAAAGGGTGGAAAAAAGATTTGTTGAGAGATTCACATGGAATTTTCATTTCTTATGAAGATATGGAAATAAATGATAATGAAGGAGATGCATTGCTACACCATTTACAGAAATTTAGGGAGATTGGAATAAAATTGGAAGAATTGACAGTTGATGGAAAGTATCCAACATATGAAAACATAGCAAAAAATGCTGTAACTGAATCTGCTGGGTTAAAACCAGCTGAGAGAGTTGATGAGATGGTGGTAAAGGTGATGGAAGAGATTTGCATAGATATAAACAAGAAAAAGCCCGCATTATTATACCAGAGAAGAATTAAAATTTTGATTTCATTATTATAATGGGTGCGTGGATGGCTGTCCTTTAACGCTAAGAGAAAAGATGATAGAATGGGATATTCCTGATTCAAAAGGGAAAAGCATTGAAGAGCATAGGAAGATGAAAAAATTGATCGATGTATAGAATGAGACAAATTTTCATTCCTCTTAAAATTCTCCTTCTAAATATCTTTCTGCAAGTTGCATATAAATTTTTGCATTTTCTTTTATTAAATCAATTAATTTTTCGTCTCTTTTTATCACTTTTCCAGGTACGCCTGCAACCAAACTATTCTCAGGAATTTTGTTATTTGGAGTAACAACAGCATTTGCAGCTATTACACTTCCTTTTCCAATAAAAACTCCGTCAAGAACCGTTGCATTTATTCCTATAATGCAATCATCATCTATAGTTGCTCCATGCACAATTGCTCCATGCCCAACAGAAACTCCTTTTCCAATATTAACTGGATTTTCTGGTGAGCAATGAATTACACAGCAGTCCTGCACGTTGCTTCCGTTACCAATTTTAATATAATTTAAATCTCCTCTTATAACTGCATTTTCCCATATACTACATCTATCTCCAATAAAAACATCTCCTCTTATAACTGCAGTTTTTGCAACATAAGTTTTTTCTCCAATTTTCATGAATTGAAAATTGATGCAGGATATAAATTTTTCAACATATTTTCATAACAAAAAATAAATTTGCCTTCAGATTTCCTTTCAATGAAAGGCAGGTTTATAACTTTTGAGGGAATAGATGGCTCAGGAAAAACAACAATAGCAAAACTGCTTTATAAGAAAATAGGAAAAAATGTAGTATTAACAGCAGAACCAACAAAAACATGGCTTGGAGATGCTGTAAATAAAGCACTGGAAAATAAAATGGATGCAATAACAGTCGCTCTTCTTTTTATGGCAGATAGAAATGAGCATGTTAAGAAAATCAAGAAATGGATTGAGGAAGGAAAAATTGTAATATGTGATCGCTATATTGATTCAACATTTGCCTATCAATCAATTCATTTGGAAATGAAAAATCCAGAAAAATGGATTTATAAGGTTCATGAGCCATTTCTCTTCAAACCACATTTAACATTCCTTTTGAAAATACATCCAGAGAAGGCAATGGAAAGAATAAATAGCAGGAAACGTATACTCTATGAAAAAACAAAATTTTTGGAGGAGGTTCAGAAAAAATATATTGAGATGGCAGAAAAAGAAAGTAGATTTGTAATAATAAACGCAGAAAAAAGTAGGGAAAAAATTCTGGATGAATGTTTTAATATATTGAAGAAAAAAAAGATTATTTAAATCTCTATTTCCTCATTTACCTCTAATAAAGCAACCCTGAACCCTTTTCCCTCAGCAATTCTTTTAAATTCATTTGCATCAGCTTTTATTAAATCAAATGTATTGTAATGCATTGGTATATTCAAATCTGCTTTAATCAATTCCACTGCCATCAAAGCTTGTTTCACATCCATTGTATATCTTCCTCCTATGGGCAACAATGCAACATCTGGCTCATAAATTTCTCCTATCAGTTTCATATCAGAAAAAAGACAAGTATCTCCTGCATGATAGACAGTTTTTCCTGATTTAATTATTAGACCAGCTGGGGAAGTAGATACCACAAAATTTGTCTCATCCAACCCAGATGAATGCCAGGCGGGCGTCATGAAAATTTCTGTATTTTTTACCTTAACTCCTCCACCCATGTTTATTCCTTCTGCTGTCACTCCTTTTCCAGATGCATACTGTGCTATTTCATGAATTGCAACAAAAACTGCATTGTTTCTTTTTGCAATCTCAATTCCGTCTCCTAAATGGTCGCTATGTCCATGAGTTACAGCAACTATGTCAACTTTCACTTCATCTGTCTTTAAATTGCAAACTGGATTCCCATTTATGAAAGGGTCTACAATTATTCTATCATCTCCTTCTATAATAAAGCAGGAATGGCCAAGCCATCTCAACTTCATGAAAGGTGAATGAGAATAAAAAGAAAAATTTTTTGATGAAAATGAGTATATTATTGTGAAAATTGATACATCAATTAAAATAGAAATTTCTGATGGCGTATACAATCCTGCCGAAGATAGCTACTTCCTTATTAAAGCAATAGAAGTTAATGGCAGAGAAAAAGCACTTGACATGGGATGTGGATGTGGAATAATAGCATTGCATTTTGCAAAAAATGGATGTTCTGTTACAGCATGCGATATAAATGAGAAGGCTGTAAAAAATTCAATGATGAATGCAGAAAAAAATGGATTGAAAGTAAAATGTATCAGGAGTAATCTATTTGAAAAAATAGATGATAAATTTGATTTGATAGTTTTCAATCCTCCTTATCTGCCAACAGAAAATGAAGATATTTCATGGGATGGTGGAAAAGAAGGGATAGAAATTATAGAAAATTTTCTGAAAGATGCAAAAAATTATTTAAATGAAAAAGGCAGAATTTATTTACTGACAAGCACTCTTGGAAATTTTAAAAAAATAATGGAAAATTTTGGGCATATGTATAAATTTGAAAAAATGGCAGAAGAAAGCTATTTCTTTGAAAAATTGCTTGTTTATAAAATAACAAAAAGTGATTTATAAATCAAGCAATCTTTTCTCTCCCTCTATATTCTTTATATCTGTTATATCCTGAGTTACTTCTAATGTCCCAATGTATTCACCATTTCTTTTAACAGGAAAATATCTTATGTGAATTTTCCTTCCTCCAATATTTAGCCAGAATTCTGCAACATCTCTTTTTCCTTCCTTGAATTCTTTGAGTATTCTTTCCACAACGTCAACGCTTTTGCTTGGGTGGCACTGCTGAACCTTTCTACCTATGATCGCCTTTGTTCTGACAAAAATTCTATCTTTTGCCTGATTAAAGTATTTCACTTCATCATTTTTATCAACAAAAGTTATGTCGACTGGTAAGGAATTCAAAACCGCTTCCAATTCCTCTTTTGTAAAATGACCTGTTTCAAGTTTTATTTCTCCATCTTTTGCCTGAGCTTCTTTTTCATATTCAACTTTTTCCCTTTCTGGAGTGAAACAGCAATAACCAATTTCATCAAATTGTTTTCTAACCTCTTTCCATTCATCTTCTCTCACCACCTTTAATGCGGTAGGAAAAAGAACTTTATTCTCTTTATAAAAGTGGTTTGATAATGTTTCAATCAATAAAGATGCGTTTTCCTCTAAAACATTAAAATTTTCTTCCTCCACTGCTTTATAAATATTCTTTTTAATATCTCTTATTTTGTCATGTTCCATCCACATTATTGCAGGAGGCTCAGTTATGCCATGCTTTTCTAAATATGGAAAGAGAACATTTTCCTCTCTTAAATAATGTTTTTCTGCCTCTTTAAAATGGTGAACTATATTCTTTACTTCTTCCAAATTTTTTTCTTTCATCAAAATCTCTTTAAGATGGTTTGCAAATTTTGTTAAAATTTTATGCTCTTCCATTAAAATATATATGGGATGCCATTTTGGCGGAGAGATACTCTTTTCTATTGCTTCCTTAAAAACAGCTAGATGTATATCACATAATTTGTGAATTTCTTCTCTTGGCACTCCTTCTTTTATCATTTCCTGTTCAACCTCAGATATTTCTGCAGGAGTGAGCTCTTTCAGTATTTTTTCTGCATCTTTTCTAATCTCTTCTATACTTGCTCCTTTATGAAGTTGCATTATTATATTTTTTAACATGCCTTTTTTATCTCCCAAAGATTCCATGTTGGATATTACGGTGTAATATAAAAATGTTTTCATGAATTTCAATAAATTTATATCCATTTTTACATTTCCTCATTGTGATTGAGAACTATTTTAACTCAATAGAAAAAAAAGCAAAAGAATGCTATGAAATTGCAAAAAAAGCGAGAAGCAAGGGACATGATCCAAGAAGGGAAGTTGAAACATCTTTTGCAAAAGATTTGGCAGATAGGGTGGAAGAACTGGTTGGACCAAAAGGAATAGCAGGAAAAATAAGAAAATATTTGAAAGAAAAGGGAAGAGAGGAAGTCGCTCTCCAAATTGCAATTGAAATTGCAGAAAACATGGAGGGAAATTTTGCAGGTATAATTGAGCAGGCAGTCAGAACAGGGCTTGCAATTTTGACAGAAGGAGTTCTTGTCGCTCCAATAGAAGGAATATCAACTGTTGAAATTGGAAAAAACTCAGATGGGACAAGATATGTTGATTTATATTTTGCGGGACCAATTCGCTCTGCTGGAGGAACAGGAGAGGCAATGAGTGTTTTGATTGCAGATATCGTCAGGAGAAAACTTGGAATAGATAGGTATAAACCAACAGATGATGAAATTGAGAGATATAAGGAGGAGATTCCTCTTTATAATAGAGTAACACATCTACAGCATCTTCCATCTCCTGAAGAAATTGAATTGATTATCAAAAATTGTCCTGTATGCATAAATGGAGAACCAACAGAAGATATAGAGGTTATGGGAAAAAGAGATTTGCCGAGAGTAAAGACCAATAAAATCAGGGGTGGAGCATGCTTGGTTGTTGCTGAAGGATTGAGTTTGAAGGCCCCAAAATTACTGAAGCATGTTTCAAATTTAAATCTGGAGGGATGGGATTTTCTAGAGAAGTTTGTTTATGAGGAAGAGAAAATAAATGAGATAAAGCCATCTGATAAATATATAAGAGATTTAATAGCGGGACGTCCTGTTTTCAGCCATCCTTCGAGAAAGGGAGGATTCAGAATCAGATATGGAAGGGGAAGAGCTTGCGGACTTGCTGCTCTCTCTATAAATCCAGCTACGATGTATATTCTGGATGAGTTTATAGCAATAGGAACACAACTAAAAACGGAAAGACCGGGAAAGGGGACAATAATAAGTCCCCAGGATTCTATAGAGGGTCCAATGGTATTGCTTGATAATGGAGATTTTTTGCAGTTAAATAGTGTTGAAGAAGCAAAGGAATTTAAGGAAAGAATTTCACAGATTATAGACCTTGGAGAAATTCTGGTTCCATTTGGAGAATTTGTTGAAAATAATGCAATTTTACTACCTGCAAGTTTCTGTTATGAATGGTGGATTCAGGAGTTGGAGGAGAAAGCAAATTTGGATGAGGTAAGAGAAAAATTTGAACTGGAAAATTTTGAGAATATATCTGAAAGAAAGGCTTTTGAGTTATCTGAGGAATATGGAATACCATTGCATCCTTTATTCAATCTTTTCTGGCATGATATAAGCAAGGAGGAACTTTCTAAACTGAGAGAAGCCATAAAAAATGGGAAATATGATGGCAATCTTTATCTTCATAAAAATCCAGAACTGAAGGAAGTTTTACTCAAACTTGGTGTATTTCATAAGGAAAGAGATTGTTATGTAATAGAGAAATATGCTTACACGCTATTGAGATGCTGCGGATTTGAGATTAAGGATAATAAAATTTTTGAAATAAGGAATAGTGAAAAAGAACCAATGGAAGCAGTTCAGGAGATGGCAAGGATTAAAATAATGCCCAGGTCTCTTCACAGAATAGGGGCAAGAATGGGCAGGCCTGAAAAAGCAGCTGAAAGGAAAATGAAAGCGTCTCCTCATGTTCTTTTTCCAATTGGAATGGAAGGGGGAAAAGAAAGGTTGATAAATTCTGCCAGAAAGATAGAGGTGGAGATGGGGGAGAGAAGATGCGAAAATTGTGGAAAGACAACATATAAAGAAAAATGTGAATGTGGGGGTCATACATACTATACAGGAAGAATAAAAAAATACAGTATTGATGTTGAGAGAGAGGTGAGAAGGGCAGAAATTTTGCTGAATATTTCTCTGCCTGAAAAAATAAAAGGCGTCATTGGTTTATCTTCCAGAAGCAAAACGCCTGAGCCAATAGAAAAAGGACTTCTCAGAGCAAAAAATAATATATACGTTTTTAAAGATGGAACAACCCGCTTTGACATGACAAATATGCCCCTCACCCATTTCAAACCTTATGAAATAGGAACTACAGTTGAAAAATTGAGAGAACTTGGATATGAATACGATTATAAAGGCAATAAACTGGAGAGAGAAGACCAGATATGTGAACTGAAACCACAAGATGTTATTCCTTCAAAGAAATGTGGAAAATATCTGGTTAGAGTTGCAAATTTTATTGATGAACTTCTCGTCAAATTGTATGGAATGGACTCATATTACAGGGCAGAGAAAATGGAGGATTTAGTTGGCAGTTTAGTTGTTGGACTTGCTCCTCACACATCAGCAGGTGTTATTGGCAGAATAGTTGGTTTTATTGATGCAAATGTTTGTTGTGCCCATCCATTCTTTCATGCTGCCAAAAGAAGAAATTGTGATGGGGATGAGGACTCTATAATGCTTTTGATGGATGTTTTGATAAACTTTTCCAGAGAATATATACCTGAAAAAAGAGGAGGAAAGATGGATTTACCCCTCGTTATAGCAACAAGAATATCTCCATCTGAAATAGATAAAGAAGCTTTAAATATTGACGTGCTGGAAAGATATCCTCTAAAATTTTACAGAAAAACAATGGAATATCCTCATCCAAAAGAAGTTGAAGATATGATGGAGTTAGTTTCCCATAGAATTGGAACAGGAAGGGAGTTTTCAGGATTTAAATTTACGCACGATACAAAAAATATTTCAGATGCCCCAAAAACATCTGCATATAAACTGCTTGAAAAAATGGAAGATAAACTTATGGCACAAATTTCTCTTGCAACAAAAATAAGGGCGGTTGATGAAAGAGACGTTGCAAACAGAATCATACAGACCCATTTCCTGCCAGATTTAATGGGAAATTTAAGAGCATTCACCCGCCAGAAATTTAGATGTGTAACATGCAATACAAAATACAGAAGAATTCCATTGAAAGGGAAATGCCCAAAATGCGGTGGAAAGCTTGTTCTTACAATATATGAAAAATCCATAAAAAAATATTTGCAGTCAGCGAATAAACTTGCAGAGGAATTTAATATACCAAATTACACAAAACAGCGTCTCCTGCTTTTTGAAAAATCTTTGAATTCGCTGTTTAAAGATGAGAGAGTTGACATTCCTTCTTTGGATAAATTTCTCTGATTTTACAAACCTTTTTCTGCTATATCTCCCACTATTGGGAGTTTGAACATTTCTCCCTGATATGCTTTTATTATGAGTATAATCCAGAGTATGAACATTAAAAGCCATAAAAGAATTCTTATTGTCCATGCAATAAACCATGCCCCCCAGAAAAATATGCTACCCCAGAGAAATGCTCCTCCGAGTAAAAACGATATTATATGGAGTGGCAGAAATACTATTATTGACTGTTTTGCATGAAATCTTACAAATTTGTTATCTTTTTCGATTATGTAAAATATTATCCCTGTTAGCCATCCAAGTAGATAGCATAAAGCCCCTTCAATATTTTCTTCTATTCCAAGAGATGTTTTTTCCATATCCGGTAAATGAACCTCAATATATTATTTTATCGGAATTTTAAATTTCTGCGAAAAGAATTAATTTAAAAATTTCATTCATAAATGCAAAATCTTAAAAGGTATTAACATGGAAAAAATAAACTTTCCAGAACCTCATGATATTCTGACTGAAAAACCATCCTTAAAAAAATATCTTAGATATTTTCTATTTTTTGGACCAGGCGCCATCCTCGTCTCTATGACCATAGGGCAGGGGCAATTAATAATGGGCCCCCAGATAGGTGCATGGGCTGGATACACTCTTTTATGGCTGATTACATTGAATATTGGTTCATATATTATAGCATATGTTGGTTGCAGATTCACGCTTCTTTCTGGAATAAGCACAGTTGATATATTTGCACTAAAATTGAGAAAGGGATGGCTCAACTGGTTATTCATGATACTGGTTTTGATTTTCGTTCCTCTTTTTGCTGCAACAATAATAAATACACTTGGGCAAACAATTTGTTGGATTGCTGGAGCAGGGCATCCACTTTTCTGGGGAATATCTTTTTCGCTCTTTGCTGTCATTCTTGTATTGATGGGTAGATATAAACTCCTTGAATATACACAAGCTTTTTTTGTTGCAGTGCTTGGCATAGGAGCAGTTGCGTCTGTAATAGCAATAAAGCCAGACATTCTGGAAATAATTCCAAATTTCTTTTTAATTGGGAATGTGCCAAGCTATCCTGAATGGATGCCATCTTCAGAAATAAAGCCAATACCTTTGGTTATGCTTGGATATCTTGGCACTCTTTCAATAACTCTGATACCTCTTGTTGGGTATCTGGGATGGATTAAAGTTAAGAGATGGGGAATATTTAAAGACAAAGAAAATCCAGATGAATACTCAAAAAAATTGTTTAATTTATTCAAAAAGGAAAAAGAAATAAAATATCTTCCTGATGAACCAGAAGAAATAAAAAAATCTCGCCTTCTATTGAAACCTATTTTAATAGATTTAGGAATTGCCTTCATACTTGTTTCAATAATTTCAGCTTCCTATATGATTGCAGGTTCAGCAATACTTGGAGAGGAGAATATTCCAACTGAAAAAGAATTGCTTACAAATCAGGTTGAAATATTTTCCAGTTTAAAGAAAGATGCCCAGTGGCTTAAACCATTGTATCAGATAAGCCTTTTCTTTGCACTTTTTGGAACAATTTATGCTGGATTTGAGGCAGTATCAAGAATGTTCTATGAAACAGGAAAAAATATTGGCAATAAAATAGGCAAGATGGATTACAAAAAATTCACCTTGCTTTTCACTTTATACATAATTGCGACAGGAATACCTCTCTCCATATGGATATTTTTGGGTAAATCTGTTATTTTGGTATTGAGCATAACTCTTCTTTTTATTGGAGTTATTGGAGTTGTAATGTATGGAGTTGGCTCAATTTATATTACACAAAAAATTCTACCGGAAAAATACAGAATGGGAAAATTTGGCGTTTTTTTGGTAATAGCAGGAATTATACTTATGCTTATACCGTTTTTGTTTTTATTCACTTGAATTCACCAATCTGGTATATAGAATAGCGGTAAAGCCAATATTTTCTCATGAATAGCAACAATTTTCATGGAGTGGTATAGTAATAATAGAAAAGGTAGAAAAAGAAATCAGTTTTCCCTCAAAAATATTCAAAGACATAGAAGGAAATAGGAAAAATTTTATCTCATTGAAAGAAATACTTAAATATGCTGAGGAATTGATTGTGAAATTATCGGTATCAAATTTATCCTTCCCCATGCCATGTTGACTGTTCGTTCACTGCAACAAAGAAGCCATCTCCTTTTCCTATCATATAATTATATGGGCAACCAGGAACATATATGTCAAAATCCTGTTCGCTTTTATTCCACATCATAACGATGGTGCAATGAGAAATATTTTCGTATATACTGGATGCTGTTGTTGTATCCTTGAACCAGCCCAATGCATTCCACCCTTCCACTAATTCTACAGAAATATTGTTTATAGATTTTCCACCTATTGCAAAAAATGTGTCATCAGATACTTTCACAAAATACCCTATTCCCTCCTCTATTGGAAAATCTTCGCCAAAGGTGGGAGTATATATGTCATAATCATCAAAATCTTGTTTTGTTGTATTAAATCTCTTTACCTCTTCACAACCAGGTATCTCAGCATATAGGTTAGAAGCCCAGTAACTATGCTTGAAAGGAAGAGTGATTAAATTATACCCTTCATACAATTTGATAAATTCTACAGGATTAGCTAAGGGATAATTATCCTTATTATTTCCTCCAGAAATATTATATGGAACATCAATTATTCCATCACTATTGTTATCATAAGCTCCTTCTGATGGCTCATCAAAATCGCTCCAATAGTTACCAATAGAACCATTGTCCCAGCTGTTGATGCTATTATTGTCGTTTTTATAGTTGCAGGTGTTATTAATGAGATTATTATAGAAAATAAGGTTGTCATTTGATATTTTTATCTCTATTCCATTATCATTTGAATAGATATAGGATTTGGAAATATTATTGCCATCGGAACGGCAGATCCATATTCCTTTAATACTATTGTTATGGATAAGACAATTATAAATAGTGTTATCATCTGAGAAATGAATGTACATGCCTGTACCTCCATTAAAAATATCGCAATGGGAAATTATGTTATTACTTGAATATTCAATATTTATTCCTCCTGCATACATATTTTTAATGATACATTGGGATATAAAAATGTCCTGAGAGAAATATAAGTATATTCCCCAAAATACATAATCTTCATCATGACGAGTTATTGTAAAGTTGCTTATCCTTGCATGACTTCTTGCAACTTTTATAGTAGCCCAAGTATATACATCAATTTGCACTCCTCTTATTACTGTATTTTCCTTATTTTCTCCTATCAAATTTATATCTTTATCTATCACTAAACTTTCTTCGTATGTGCCACTATATACATAAATGGTATCTCCGTTACTCGCCCAATTTATTGCTTCTTGAATGGATGTGGTATCGGCCGTGCCATCATCATCTACGTAGATGGTAGTAGGCACCCTCACACTTAGATTTAAGTAATTATTTTCTGTATACAGTGCATCGGGTTCAATACATGCAGAAATAATGTGCCATCCAGTTTCGTTAGGTATCCAAACAGTTTCCCTAAAGAAAACTTTTCCGCTTTCTAAAAGAGGTATAGTAACATTATCAATAGTAATATTATTAATTTTTAATAAGAAATTTAAATTACTAACATTAAATTCGCTGGGATTGATTATAGTAGTATTTATTATTGTTATTTTACTCAATGGGGGGTAGGGGGAAGATAAAAGAATCTTGGTTATAGCAGCATCTGCACCCGTTATTAACACTTTACTTAGAACATTATTTGTGGTAACAGTTTCATTTTCTACTGGCTGAGCCTCTATTTTCACATCATAAACCTCCATCTGAGAAGAAGTTGTCCACTCAAAGCTTATTTGGGTTTTTTTTCCACGTTCCAAAAACTCTATTGTGACATTATCTATTAAAATTCCATTAATTGTAAAATTTATTAATATGAATGTTTCATTGTAAAATCCATAATTTGCTATTGTGGCATTTATGTAGAGAGTTGACCCAGGTGTGGAATAATCGGGGGAGATTATCTTTTCCACCGTAATATCATGTGGTACAAAGAGTATAGATTCCGGATCACCAAATAGATTGAGTTCGTAGTAACACCATCTCATAGCCTTTTCATTAATCCTATAAAGGTTATCTTCTTTTGAATCCTGATTTGCTTTTCCAATTTCATATATATTCTCACCATAAATTGCGTCCCAGAATTCTCTATCATAACGTTGAGACGGACCATCTGTACCATATGCTTCGCCCCAACCATATCTTGCATTCATTATAACTGCAAATGCTCCGTGCTCAGTTACAGTAAAATGCTCAGCAATACAATCATCATAATCAAAAGCCCCAGCGTTACATCCTTGGGAATAAATAAATGGATATTTATTGTTGGATAGGTTTTCAACATCTGAGATACATAATTTCATTACCTTATTTTTGCGAGAATGACCCAAATGATTTATCATGTGAACACCTTCATTTAATATTTGGATTAATTCTGATTTAGGCCAATTATATCCTTCATCATCTCTATCATAAAGAGTGGTAATGTTGTATACCTCAGTAGGAATTCCGGCGGTGTAATAACCATTATTACATGAGCCATCGATCATTTCATCTTTATAATTCCCACCCCATTCAGCTACACCTCCGAAACCAACATATTCTCCTATCATTACTGCATTGAGAAGATAAGAACCACCATTATCTTCGTGCGCCAACGTTTTCATAATAAAATTTGATACCTCTTCAGATGAATCAACACATGCTCTTCCAACATATACCTCTGCTATTAAGTCAACATCCTCACCATTTGGTCCATCATACGATTCACCCCATTTGTTATCCATGTCGCTATTAAAGTTTCCATCCAAACAAGCATAATATAAGTCAGAGGGCATATACGTTACCTCTCCTGAAGCAGCTACATATAATTTTCTTGCAGGAATTATATCATCATCTCCACCAATTAAAACATATTCTGTTCCCCAGTTTAAATAAGCATCTCTAATGAAATTCCTTATTTGAGCCTGTGTGTCATTGAATAATGAATTTGTAGTATTCCAATATGCTGGATTGCTGGTTATATTTTCTACTGTAACAATTGTAGCACTAATTCCCTTAGCAATTTTATCATCAACCAAATCTTGGAAGGTATAATTCCCTGTAGAGGCTTTTAATTCATCAGTTGTTATAATTACATATTCGTAATTTCCTCTCAAAGAAGAATTGGGACGCTGAGGCACTGAAGTATAACTCTTTGTCGTTTCTGGATTGTCAACCATTTTTTTCACTCTTATTTCATCCTTTGAAAAATTTCTGAACATCTCATTGATTGAAGAATCCTCTGTTTTTACCCTCAAGGTCATATCATTATAATAATAAATTTCCCCGCTTTTCGGAATATACTCAACTGGATACAAACGGAGCGTTAAAATAGAATATCCTCTGAAAAAATAAGTATCAACAATTGCATATGGTTGCGATGGAAATGGTTGAGTGGAGTTATATATTTCCTCATCTGGTTCTGGAGGTGAAAAAGAAACATTTTCCAGAAATGGAACAGGTTCTGATGCTGGTTCAATTACATAATCTCTTCCTAAATATGTTTTATTTCCACTAACAATTATTTCCTTAACTTTCTTTTCTTGGGGTAATAAAACATTTACACCTTTTACTGGCAAATAAGGTTCCCCCGAATTGCCATAATTTGATAAATTTTGCATTTCCACTCTATGATAACTTTGATTGACAATTTTTATTTTTTTTGTTATAGGCTCTTCAAAAGTGAAATACAGCATGATACTTTCCTCACTGCCTTCATCTGCATTTACTTTAACAGCTGGTGAAAAAATAGACGCAATTACCATCAATATAACTGTAACAACTGTAAAAAATCCTTTCCCTTCACTTTTAGTTCTATGTAATAATAAATATAAGTAAAGTTTCATATAATAATAAATAAAGGTAATATATATATATATATCGCAAACTATTTATAAAGAAAATTTATTATACCTTAATGGAATATAAATTATCTGGATTGGGAGGAGAAATACTTTTTATTATAGCAATAGCAACAATTCTATTTTCATTTATTCCATTTCATTCAACAGCAGATGAAGTAAGCATTGATTATATTGAAATAACATTTACATCTCCTCCATTTGATGAAGTTCCAGATTGTGATATTTCTATTAACTTTACTTTTTGGGCGACAGCATCAGCATTTAATTATACCTATGGTTTTATAAAATTTGTTAATGCAAACTGGAGTATTTTAAACAATGGTTCAAATGCAGATATCGCAGTATTTGGAACCGGGGATATTGATTTAGTGGTATTCTGGTCTGGATGGCGTGATGGAAATGCCACATTAAAGGTAAGTTATGGAGAATTCAATGATACCGTTACATTTAATATAGTTTCATATAATATAGAAGGGGAGGAGCCTATAGTGTGGTCAACTTTGTTAGAGAAGGGGAGATTTAACTTTGTCTACATGCCTTGGGGAAGTGGTTTAAATTTCTCAGAAATCGGGGATGGATTAAATGCTTCTGAAGTTTATGATTCAATATTAGGTTGCGAATTAATATTATGTTGGGATGCATGCTGGCAAGAGTTTAATATATATGTAAGTGGTGCCCCAGATTTTAATATTGAATACAAAATGTGTTTTATATATACAACCCATGAATCCATTTTTTCTGTATGGTCTCCTGCTATTCAACCTTTATCTACTCAACTGTATGCAGGTTGGAATTCTATACCTTGGGTTAAGAATGAAACAATAAAAACATCTGAAATATGGGAAAGCATGGGCGAAGCTGGTTTAGTAATTCTTACATGGAATATAACGAAACAAGGTTTCAATATATATGTGCCTGGTTGTCCATATGATTTCGTTATAGAAAAAGGAGATGGCTTCTTTGTTGCAGTTGAAGAAGGATTTATATGGCATTATCCCTGATTTACCACATGGTAGTCTTAATCTCGCTTAAAATGGAAAATAAAAAACAAGTCAAACGGACAAACGGAAATAAATGAGATATAGATATGTATTAACTACTCATCTTTTTGGAGCAAAATAAGATATTCTTCAAAATAAATGAATGATATCTTTTACTCAAAATTTTATTACCTAACTTTGCCATTTTTATATTGGCAAAGTTAGGCTACTAAAGTTGGATTTAAACAACCTTCAACCTTCCCAACTGTGGTTCATAAATTGTTCCCTTTTCCATTAAAGCAACTATTACCTCTTCAACAATTTCCTTTTCAATTCCTTCTTTAATTCCTTCTTCAATAACGTTTTCCCATAAAGCTCCTTCTTCTCCCTGCATCTTCTCTATTATTGAAATCAATTTTTCCTCTGCCTCTCCATAATCTTTTTTCATTTCTTTTGGAACAGAAGTTATAAATGATAAAGCTTCCCTGATTAACATTTCATAATGGTTCAAATCAACATCTTTGTAAACTTTCAATGCTTCCACTACTCCTTTTCCAATGGTGTAAGGATATCCAAGTTCTTTTAAATGTTTTGCACTTGGATTTTCCATATTCATTGCATCTTTAAGTGCATTTATTCTCATTAAAGTATTTCTTGAAGCTTCAATAATCCATTGATTTCTTGTCTCAATTGTAACTTCCTTAGCCATTTCCGTTCGTGCAGATAAGTAAAGCATTCCTTCTTCTGGCTCATAGACTCTAACTTTTCCGACAACAGCAATATAACTTGGTATCTCCATATCAGCTAGCATGCTTGCAACTTCTGGTTTGAATGCTTCAGCATAAACAACATGTATGCCAGTGGGGTCAGAAATTCTTGCTCTCCTTCTAATTCCTTCCACTCCAATTTCTTCAATATCTGTCAGCACTCCAACAATAAAAAGTCGATTCACTATTGCGCCGAGAGGCGTTAGTATATATTTTGTTGCCCTCTCTCCTTTCGCCTGAATTACATGATTTGAATCATTATATTCTGCTGCAAATATTCTCCATGCTGGTTCTCTCATTTTATCCCTCCAACTGCATTAGCAGTTCTTCAGCTTCCTTCTTTTCATCAATTTTTATTATTTCTGCATCTTTGGCGGAGATGGTTACTATAAGGTCGCTCTGTATGGAATCTCCCCTCACCTTAATTGTTTTTGTGAGAAGCGAATTTACTATTTCATCATAAACTATTCCATAGTCCATTGCCTCCTTCGCCAGATTCAAAAATTCATCCATGTTTTTATTAAGCAATTTTTCAGATATTTCTCTGTTGAGAATAACATCTACCGCTCCGGTTCCATCATCAACCAGCACTTTAATCCTTAAATCAGGATTTCCATCCACTTCTCCATCATCATCACAAATTCCCTCTTTAATTCTTTTATTACATTTTGGGCATCTGAAAATTATTCCAGAATCCTTTCTTACCTCAAGGATAACTCCTTGAAAACATAAATCTATACCTCCCTGCGCCTGCACAATCTTATATAATGGAACTATTTTTTCTTCAATTAAAATTTCTTCATCCAATTTTTCTAATTCTGCATTTTCATCAAAGTTGAGCTGGGGGGCACCTCTCCATTTTCTTACGTATCCACCTCTTATTTTTATAACATCTCCCTCCTTTAAATCAAAATCTTTCCATGCAGTAAATCTTACTTTTGCTGTTTCATCTGCAATTATACCTGAAAATACTTTTTTTATATCATCGCCAACGCTCACTTCTCTTTCCTCAATTGACATAATTTTCCCTCTCACCTCAACATTTGATAATCCTGGTCTCAAGTCCACTAAATTATATCTCTCTGGAAATCTTTTTATGAGTTCAATGTCATAGTCAAGTTTTTCAACCTCAGTTCTTTCAGATAGATTTAATCTTGGCTGTTCCATCCATTCACTGCTTGAAGCATTCTTTATTTTTATAACATCCCCCTCCTTTAAATCAAAATCCTTCCATGCAGTAAATTGCAGTCTTGCAGTCTCATCACCAAGCCATCCTCTGTATATTTTCCTTTTCTCTCCCCTCACCTCAATTTCTCTCTCATCAATGAAAATTATCTTTGCAACAGTAATTATATTCTTTTCATTTATGTTTACGTCCTTCAATTTTTTTTCTTTTGCACTCCCGCTGTATTTATTTATAACAGCTTTTTTTGCATGTTCTAAGGGAACTCCATATTCTATAAATTTTCTCAAATCCTTCTCAACTTCTTCTCTATTTGCTTCAATAATTTCCAGAATTTCATCAACTGCACTTTCAATATTATTCTCCATCATTAAACTAATAAAATTTTGCTATAAAATTTTATGGTTACTAAAATATTATCGGTGTTTCGGGGTAATATTTTATTTTATATGTATGCAATGTCACTTAGCTCCTTTTTCTCTTGCTCTTGTTTGTCAATGAGATTCAACAAAGAAGATAGCTCTTGTGAATTTATTTCACCTTGTAAATATTTTTCAAACGCCAATTTTTTGTAGTAATCAGGGTCTCTGTCTATACTCAAGGTTTTCGTTTCCTGTTTTGATAGAGTTTCTATATCTCCAAATACTCTATCATACATTCGTCTTATTCTCTGGTTTGTATGCTGGATATATCCTAATAGAGTAGAAAGGTCTCTATGCCCTGACTGTGCCTGTATTTCGTTGGGAGTGCATCCATGCTCTGCCATCAGAGTTATCATAGTAATTCTAAACTTATGGGGATAGACATTCTTGGTAATTCCTGCCTTTGCTGCAACCCTTTTTACCAAACTCCACAGATAAAATGAGGAAAATCTTTTTCCATGTGATAGAATAAACAGTGCATTTTTGCACTCGGGTGCAGCTTTTGGCCTTACTTCTAACCATCTTTGAATAGCCATTGCACAATCCTTGGTTATATTTACCACTCTTGTCTGATTCCCTTTGCCGTGTTTAATTCTTATTTGGAGTCTATTAAAGTCAACATCCTCAATATCTAGGTTCCTTAATTCAGATGCTCTCATGCCTGTGTAATATAAAACTTTAAGTATAGCTGTTTCTAAGGGTTTGCCTTTAATTATATCGAACATTGCCTTGACTTCTTCTTTTGTCAATGCTGTTTTATCTCTGTTGGGTGATTTTGCCGTAGTAACTTTAATTTTTACGTCTTTTTTGAGAAAGTGGTAGCAAAATTTTCGTAAGTTTATTGTTATCGCTACTAAACTATTCAATGCATATTTTTCATAGCAGTATGAAAGATAATTATTGATTATATCTTGTTCTATGTCTTGGATGAAGTATCCGTTCTTTTCTAACCACGCAATGAATTGTTTTGTTTTATTCAAAGAATCTCTGATGCTGGATTCACTATTTCCTCTTTCTAATCTTAGCCATGTTGCATATCTCTGTAGTATCTCCTCCTCATATTGCATATTTCCCATCAAACCACCTCCTTTTGGTCATTGGTGGTGTCGGGCTTGGCGGTGTTTATACCTGCAGGCATTTTTCCACCGCCCAGAGTTACAACCCCTTGGGATTGCAACCCCTCATTCATCATATTTTGTTTGCCATTTATAATATTTATGTTGTACTCAGAATTTTTCACTGCCCATGCATTGAGTCTCTTCAATTTGCTTAAACCGTGTGCTTCCCTGCATTTATTCATTTTCTCAAATTTTTCCACAGCATCCATTGTTATCTTTGATGTAATTTCCTCAATCAAATTCCTCAAAGCCATAACTGCTTCCATGCTAATGTGATAGGGGCAATATCTTTCCATAATTCGCCTTATGGAGCTGAGGGGGATACTTTTTGTATTATCTATACCCTCGTATTTCATTTCCACCTCCAATATCGCCTAAATAAACGACCGTTATTTTATTGGAAAAATTTAGCCCATTTGATATGGAGAAAAAATCCATCAATTTCCCACCCCCGTTTTTTTATTTGATTTTGCCCATCTCAAATAATAGCCAGATTTTCTGCGCGGCTTTTTATCTTTTCCTCTCTTGCCAACATTTTTTGCTTTTTTCAGCCCTTCTTTGGTTCTCTCAGAAATTCTTCTTCTCTCTTGCTCTGCCACCCACGAAAAGATGGCAATCAACAAATTGCCCATTCCCTCATCTCTTGTATCCAACCATGGTTCCTGCAAACTTTTAAGGCATACTCCATTTTCTTTCAACCTTCTGAGATAGGATAAAGTGTTCAATATTCCTTCTCGACTAAATCTATCTAGTGCCCATATCAGCACCAAATCAAATTTATGTTGCTCCGCATCTTTCAAAAGCCTTCTAAATTCTGGTCTATTTGAAGAGCTACCACTTGCTATGTCAACATATTCCTCCACAATCTCTCCTCCAAGTGCTCTGGCATAATCCCTTAATGCCCTCAGCTGGTTATTCACATCTTGCTCAGAAGTAGAAACCCTAGAATAAATTGCTATTCTCATCTCCTACCCCATAAACAGTCTTAAAATCTATCGCTCTTCTGTACCTATAAATAAATAGTATGGCAAATTTAAATCCTTTGATTTACATTAGAATTAAATGTGCTATAATAGTTGTGGTAACAGACGTTCAGCGAGATACAAAACCTTTATTACGAGGGATATATTTGAATAATTAACAGAAAATAAAACAAAAGAGGGAGAAGAATGTTCGCTCAAACTAATATTAGTGGAGAATTTAAAAAGTTTTTGAAAGAGCATGGAGCTAAGTTTGAAAGAGAAAGAGATAGTGATCATTTTTTGGTAACGGGGATGCCACGAGCTTCCGGGAAAACATATACTGTGCTAAAAGGTTTACTTAAAATTTTGCCCACGGGAAGAAAATTACTCTACGTAGCTAGAACTATTGGAGATAAGGAAGAAGAATCAGGAACATATTATCACACGGAAGAAACTATAAGAGAAATTGAAAAAGAAGAAAATCTCCAAGAGCATTATATTTTAATGTTTGCAGGTAAAGAAAAGATATGTAAAGAAATTGAAGAAGAAATGAAATTAAGAGAAAATACTGAAAGAGAAATGGTGATTTTGGAACAATGCAACAATTGTGAGAAGAAAAAACGGTTATCTGATTTATCGGGAAATGACAAAGATGTATTGAGAAATATCCTACGGGGTTTTCGAACTCTCACCCCAGAGAAATGCAAAGATTTAGGAGAGAAAGTATGGGGTAGAAAAGGAATATGTCCTAAAGTTATAATGAATTTTTATAAAGAAGAATTTGCGGATATTGTTTTTATTACATATGCCAGATTGAGATATGAGAATGAAAAAGTTATGGAAGATGATTATTATTTTGTGGTATTTGATGAGGCAAGATATCTTGTGGATGTAAATACTGTTTATGATTCGGAATTAATAACTATAAAAACCGAGTATAAACCATCTGAGGAGGAATTTTGGAAAGAATGTTGGGAAAAATTGGATGAAATGGTTTTTCCTTCCACGGACTATATCGTGGAAAAAGGTATAGGTTGGTGCTACTGGTTTAAAAGAGTTTTATCTGAAAAAATGATGGCAAAGGAATGGTTTGAAAACTTAAATGAAATAGATAAAAGTTATTATGCTTATGCAGACACTGATTATTATTTGGAGTATAGGAAATTATTATATAACGAAGAACTACAAAAATGGCAGTTTGAATACTGGGGGTTCCAAGGTGACCCTAATTTTCCAGAATATCCTGATGAGTACATACATCAGCTTGATAGAGAAATTATTAGAAAAAAGTTATATGAAGTTGTAAGAAATCTGGACAGAAATAATGCAGAAATGCTGAAATCGGCAAAGTGTTTGAGCATATTATATCAAATTGCGGGCTCGTATAGTGTTGAAATAGAAATTATGGATAAAAACCCTTTTTCTCAAAAAGAAGGAGAATATGGAATTTATTTGAAAGCGTACAGGCAACAACAAATTCCAAGAGGAGAAATAAATGTGTATATCGATGCAACGCCCTATCCAGATGAATTCATTAATTATTGGTTAAGAGTCCAACCAGAAGAGCTTAATATAGTAACAATACCCTCGTCCGTTAGAGTTATTATTGCATATACCAATAACAAAAAAACCATAAGTGGGTTGAAGAGTTGGAGAAATCTTATTCCTCATGCGGGAATTCTACTATTCCTCAAAGAATCCGTAGAAAGGATGGGCAAAACACTTCTTTTGGTAGCAAGGAATACCCGAATAGCAAAAATGTTGGGCAGAAAGGGTGTCACGAATATTCTAAGAACATATTATCCCCAACTTGATGTCCATCCTATAAAGCCTAAGATCATATGTGGCGGGAGAGGAAGCGAAGGAGTGCAAGAAGATGTAGATATAGTAATATTGGAAGGGCCACAAATAAAAAAACCCGAATCTGGCATATCTAAAAAGTTTGAGATAGGGAGGGCCTTAAACCAATTTGATTCAATGAAAGCTCATTATCTGCTTCATCAGATAGAAAATTGTCAAAATATGGTACAAGCAATGTGTAGGGGAATCGATAGAGAAGAAAAAAGGTCTAATGTAATTGTTTTGCTTGGTAATAAGATGCCATATGAAAAGAAATCTTTTGAGCTGCCTTGGGGGATATAGAAGAATTTGATTTTGCTGTTTATTGGAAAGGAAAAACTTACAAATATTATCTAGATTTTGCGAAAGATTTATTTCCTTGGTTAAAAGGAGAGAATGTCCATTTTATTGAGATTAAAAAGGATGATGCACAGATAAACAAGGTTGCTCAAATAATAGAATTGTTGCGCCCTGATTATGATTTTGAGCTATCACCATACGAAAATATTGTCTTAAGGGTATTGAATAATAAGAAACTCGGCGTGAAAGAGATCCTTGATGTACTTGCAGAGGAAATTCCTTATAAGCTGGTAGGGAAAGTAAAATTCGGAGATAATAAGTTGAGAGATATACTAGAAGAATTAGAGAGAAAAGGCAGAATCTCTCATAAAAGGGTCGGAAATAAGAATGTGTATTTCAAATTATGAAAGTCTTAATTTCTGTCTTATATCATCTTAACTTACATTATATATAGAGATATCGACGGCAGATTATTATAAGACAAAAATTAAGACCTTCTCCTATAGAACGATCTGTCTTGATTATGTGACTTTCAAATTTTTTAACTTAATAGTCCAAGTTGAAACTGAAAAGCGTTTGTAATACCACCAAAATCCCTGTCAATTTCCAATAAATTTGATATTTCAATTTGGAAAGTTTTGGCATATATATATTAATAACATAATATCATACATGCACGGCATCGTGATTTTGAGAACCTGCTGAGTATATCCTCTTTCAATCATCTGGCGAAAACCAAAGTACACGGTTTTACATCTTTTTTCTTAGTCCCTCAATAAAACAACATTAACCCATTATCAAAAACCTTTGTACGCCTTTGTATTTTTGTTGTAAAAAAGAAATGGACAGGGGGTTTGGCTAGTTTAAAGTACTAGACTTCTTCCTTTTCTGTCTTTTTCTCCCTCTACAATATCATCTACATTATTGCAACCGCGTTATTCAGGCATTCATGTTGAGCATCAAATCAATTTCATTCGACCCTCTTTCCAACATTATTTCACCTGTGGAATCTAATAATTCATTGCTCAAATAAAAGCGAGGGGGTTCCATCAGTCCAAAAACTTTTTCAGTCAAATTTACAGCACATCAAAAAATTCATCATCAAACTCAGGAGTTAAAGCGCCGGCAAATCCTTTTTCAAAATAGGCTGGGCAGTCTATTTCCTCAAAAGAATCTTCTATTGACATTCCATATTTTACACCATCTGGATTTCTGCATTTTAAGCCATCGAAATTGAGACAAAATTCACATTTAACCATTATAAAATAAAAATGCATTATTTAATTTTATAATTAGCTCTTTTGAAACCATATTGGTACGATTAATTCGCTCGAATCCAAACATAATTTTCCGTTATAAGATCTAAATTTTAGATTCGGGGTTTCCTTTTCCACATTCTCTTCAAATAATGGTGTATGTATAGCTTGAAATTCATCAACAAAAAAATCATCTTTGTATCCGCTTTCGATAAATCGTTCGTTATTACCCATTTTAATCCAAACACCATTATCATCTTTTTTATAATATATCCTTACAATCTTTTCTATAACGTCATAACTCTTTTTTAACCTAAAACGAACTAAAAGGTTTTTGCTACCTTCAGAATCCTGCAGAAAACCCATTTTGAAGAATATATAAAATTCGTTATCACATAAAGTAGATTTTACTTTTTGGAAATTATAATTTTTGTCGCCACATACAACAGTAGCAGATTTTAGTATCTCCTTGATGTCCTTGTTCCCGCCGTCTCCAAAATATAGTTTGATAGAAAATAGAAAATGATACCAATTAATGAGTGATTCGGATCTTCCAATTAATCTAAAATGATTTTCAAAAGGGAAGACAAAGTATGCTTTTTTCAATATCTCATGTATTTCTTTTTCTCTCCCCCTTTTTTCTTTAACTATGTCTCTTTTAAATGTAAATTTCGCTAATATTATTGAAAGTTGACAAATATTTTTTAATACTCTCCTGATCTCTTTTTTATTTATTGAGTTTACTGGCATCTGGCTTAAAAAATCGTCTATCAATTTTTCAATTTCCGCATCAGTTAATATTCCTGTTAAATTATTATTCCAATAATAGGGGTTGATCTCTATCCTATCGAACATGTCTTCTCAGACTTTTCCAGAATTATCTGTTAAAAAGTAATAGAAATGTTTATCATATGGAGTAGCATACATTTATGCAAGGAATAAACCTGATAAAATGGTTGTCAAGGGATAAGAAAGTAGATGAAATTTTTAAGCAGGGTTACGAAGAATATAACAAGCAAAGAACTTTTGGAAGAAAGATAGGCTATAAAGATTGGAAAAGGAGATTTCTGGTGTGGATCTTATTTTATCTTTCAGAGATAGAATCCTTATTGTTATTCATACA
>DRIF01000166.1 GCA_011052825.1 Thermoplasmatales archaeon | reverse complement strand
TGGAAAAGTTTTACAGATATTCAAAAAGCACAATGTTTCAAGATTGCCTGTAGTAGAGAGAGGAAAAATTGTTGGAGTGATAACTGTTAGGGATTTAATGGAGAAGGTTATACACCCTGAAGAGAAGCCAGAATATGGAGAGTTTATTGCAGAGAAGAAAAGATATTTGAAAATTCCTGTCAAAGGAATAATGACTTCCAATCCAGTTATACTTTCTCCTCACTCAAAAGTAAGATATGTGGTGGAGGAGATGATTAAAAACAAAATTGGAGGAATGATTATAGGAGAGAAAGGAAAACTCGTTGGAATAGTTACAATAAAAGATTTGTTAGAACCTGTTGCACATGCAAGAAAAGAGGAGAGATTTTTCATTCAGTTTTGCGGGGAAACAGATGAAATAGAAGGATTTGACAGAGAAGAAGGGATGGCATACGTGAGGGAATTTATAAGGAAATACGGGGAATTTCTAGAAAATGGATACATCTATGTATACTTGAAACAATATAGAGAAAAAAGGGGAGGTTTGCATTTAATTCACTGCAAAATCAGAATATCCTCTCCTAATGGATTTTTTGTTGTATCACAGGACGGATGGGGATTTCGCAATTCTTTAAAAAATGCAATAGGTGCGATAGAAAAGATTATAGAAAGGGAAAGAAAAAATTAAAGTTTTCTTCTTTTCATGATTGCTATCGTTGCCAAAATTGTTAAAACTATTGCAATCAATTCAAAACCTGGCGTTTTCCCGCCTTCCTTTCCATTGTTACCATTGTTCATGTTGTATACTGCTCCATTTGATGTAAAAGATGGTTTTGTTTCATAACTTGCCTGATTCCATTTTGTTTCCTCTGCATCTTTAAAGGCACGGGCATATATGACAAATTTATCCACATCTTTGCTATCTTCAACCCATCTATAATCTGGCTCTGTTACAGGGTATTTTATGTCCATCTCTAGTTTCCATTTGTTCCAGCCATCCTCGGTAGAATTGAAGAAGAACTTTATTATCTCATTGCCCATGAAACTTCCTGGTTGAAGTTCTACAGGACCCTTCATCCAGTCAGAGGCATCGTAACTTCCATTTTTGTAGTAGGTTACAAATGAAAGAGAAACGTGATCAACACCATTGGTCGTTCCCTCTATTAGTATGTAGGTATGCCATTTCTCTCCTTCATCACTCTTCTCTATGCTGTATTTAACACTCGTTATTTTCACATCTATGTTTTTATCTGTAGGATTTTCATCTCCTGGATTTACATTGTCATCGTTCTCTCCGCCTCCTCCGCCTGTGGAATAAATAAAATCTGTATTTCCGTCATCATCCACTCCATATCCAGATATTTCAAAGGAATTCCATGAAGAAACAATGCTATAGGGTATTTTCATTACAAGAGTATTGCCTGAAATTTCTATCTCGCAGGGTCCGCTTGATGTCTGGCTGGCAAAATATGCGGTTCCACTCTGATATATTATTCCAACGGTGTTCTGACCATCTGATGCAATTATTTGATACTGACATTCTGTGCATATCTCTCCAGCCACCCTAATATGGAATGAAATTTTATCTTCTTCTACCGTCGTCCATACCTTTGTTATATCAATATCTGGATTTCCCACATCTCCCTCTGCATCATTCACAGTTATTTCAAAATCCACTGCATTGCTTGCCTGCATTACAACCATCAGACATATCATTCCAAGAAAATAAACTATTTTCTTCATGGAGGGAGGATATTTTTATACTATAAAATTTTTTTCATTATGATTATAAATGCAGATTTCCATATACATTCACCATTTTCTGGGGGTACATCAGAGAAAATTGATTTGAAGGGAATTGCAGAAGGAGCTTTAAATAAGGGATTAAATTTGGTTGGGACAGGAGATTGCCTTCACCCTTCTTGGCAAAGGCATATAAAAGAATATTATAATGATGGAAGGATAGAAGTAAAGGGAGTTAATTTTATTTTAAGTGTTGAAGTTGAAGATAAAAACAGAGTTCATCATCTTATTTTATTTCCAGATTTTTATTCTGCAAATGATTTTAAGGAGAGAGTGAAAAAATATTCTGTGAATATAAATGATGATGGGAGACCAAAACTGTTTATGGATGGGAAGGAAATTTTTGACGTTGTCAGAGAAGCAAATGCAATTGCTGGGGCTTCTCATGCATTTACTCCATGGACTTCATTATATGCGTATTTTGATTCTGTAATTGATTATTATGGAAAAAAACCTGATTTTATAGAACTTGGGCTGAGTGCAGATACAAATTATGCAGATAGGATAAAAGAGTTGCACAGCATAACTTTTTTAACAAATTCTGATGCCCATTCATATTCTCCAACTCGGCTGGGAAGGGAATTTAATAGAATGAAAGTTGAAGAGATAGCATGGGATGAAATAAAAAATTCCATATTAAAAGGGAATATAGCATTGAACGTTGGCTTTCCTCCAGAAAAAGGGAAATATAACAGAACAGCATGCACCTCCTGCTACAGACAGTATGAAAAATCTGAGGCAGAAAAAATGAAATGGAAATGTCATTGTGGAGGAATAATAAAAAAGGGAGTTAGAGATAGAATAGATGAACTTGCTGATTTAAATATTCCTGAACATCCTCCAAATAGACCGCCATATCTTCATCTTCTTCCTCTTGCAGAGATAATTGGTGAGGCATTAGGAATAAATAGCAGGAATAGCATTGTAAAAAAGAGGTGGAAGGAATTGACTAAAATTGGAAATGAAATAGAAATACTGCTGGATATAGATATTAATAAAATAAGAAAGACAACCCCAATGGCAATAGCAGATGCAATAGAGGCATTCAGAAAGGGAAGAATAAAAATACTCCCAGGAGGCGGGGGTAAATATGGAGAAATTGTGATAACATGATTTGTGGGATAGATGAGGCAGGTAGAGGTCCCGTAATCGGACCAATGGTTGTTGCAGGCATATGGATGGAAGAAAGAGATGAATGGAAGTTGATGGAAGCAAAAGTGAGAGATTCAAAAAAATTGAGTAGTCAGAGAAGAGAAAAGATTGCAGAATTCATCAAAAAAAATTTTTATTATGAGATAATTGTAGTAAATGCAGAAGATATAGATAATCTGCGGCAGATAATGAGTTTAAATCAGCTGGAAGCATTCATATTTGCAAAAATAGCCAGCAGGAAATATGCCAGTATCTATTACATAGATTCAGCAAGTGCAAATGAGGAGGAGTTTAAAAAAGAGGTTAAGAAAAGAATTGATTTTGATTGTGAAATAGTGTGTGAACATGAAGCAGATGATAAATATCCTGTTGTCTCGGCATCTTCCATAATAGCAAAAGTTGAGAGAGACAGGCTAATAAAAAATATAGCAGAGAAAATAGAAAAAAAGATTGGAATGCCAATGGGAAGTGGGTATCCGAGTGATAAAAAAACTGTTGATTTTATAAAAGAATGGATAAAGAAATTTAATGAACTTCCTCCACATACCAGAAAAAGCTGGAGAACAGTCAGAAACATACAAAATGAAATGAAGCAGGGAAAATTGATTTAATTTATATCAAACTCAAATCTTCTACTTCAACATTTTCAACATTTTCAACTTTTCTTAGGTTTTCTATTAGTTCATCTGGACTCTGATCCGGCATAATAATTTGCAAAATTATTGCTTTCAACCCAAATGCAACAGGAACAATTCTTGAATCTGCAAGTTTTGCATAATATGGAATTGCATCAACAACTTTCTGTTTCAATTTTTCCATATCTACAGATGCTTCATTTGGCATTACTCTTATTCTTATTGCTACATTTCCCATTTTAATCACGGCCCCTCAAAACCACATTCTGGACATTTATATTCTGCAGATTGACTTCTACACACATTGCATCTCTTTATCACATAATCACATTCTGGGCATACAAACTGTGTGCATCCTTCTTCAGTCAAACCTCTTCCGCAACTTATACATCTTCCCTCAATCATTCTATTAAGGTATGAGGAAGTTATATTTTAAGGTTTACTTTCTTAAAGTTACTTTCTCATCCCTCTCCATGCCATTCGCTTTCTTCTGTTACTGCTACAAGAAATCCATCTCCTCTTGTTATAACAAAATCATTTGCTCCTGGAACATATAATTCAAAATCTTGTATGCTTTCATTCCATTTTAAGACAATATTGCATCCCTGAATTGAGTTTAATAATGAAGATGCATTCGTAGGCGTTGATTTAAACCATCCAAGAATGTTCCATCCTTCATATAAAGGAACGGAGACAGATGATATCGGGGTATCAATCAAAGAAAATATTGAATCATTTTTCATTCCTATGAAATAGCCTTGCCCATCTTTTATAGTAAAATCATATGGAGAACCTGGCACATATAGATTAAAATCTCCACTGCTTGCATTCCATCCTAAAATAATACTACATTCATTTATGGCATTAAACAATGATGAAGCATTGTATGAATTTTTACATGGTAATGTAATCAAATTCCATCCTTTGTACAGCATGAATGAAAACAAACTTGAATTTATTGTGAAAACAATGCTATCATTACACTCATTATATTCTGCTATTAATATTGCTGTCCCATCATTACTGCCAGAGTTAAATGAAATGCTTTTTCCATAGCTTGCATTTATCACTGCATGGCTTCCATTATTCAAAATACTCCAGTTTGCATCAACAAATTCAATAAAGCCATAGGTATTGTTAAAAGCTGATGCATAAGCAATAAAAGAAAAGTTTGTAGAAATATTTGAATCTAAAATTTCATTTTTTGTTTCAAAAGTAACAAGAATATAATCTGATGATGGCTTTATTACCGCAATATTTTTTGAAATGGTTGCCATTGCACCATCATCATCCTCTACTGTTAAATTTACTTTATATAATCCTTCTTTATTGTATTGATGCTTTGGATTTTGCTTATAACTTGTTGTTCCATCTCCAAAGTCCCAATACCATGAAATAATTGAACCATCCAAATCATAGGATAAATCAGTGAAGTGAACAAGTGTTGTACTAACTGGATTTTTTGGTTGCCATGAAAAATTAGCTACTGGAGCATAATTTGGACTTACCAATGGTAACCAATCTCCACCATTAATTATGTTGCCATAACAATCATATGGTAAATTCGTATCTCCAAATCCATCTCCGTTGGTATCAACTCCATTATAGTCACTCCAATAATTACCCCCTAAATATGCTCCGCCAATAATATTCGTTCCTATAGTTTTAGAAATATTCCAAATATTATTACCATTATCATAGATATTATTGAGATTATCCAGATAATTGTTGTAAATGGTATTGTTAGAAGAAGAACAAAAGTAAAGACCATAGGTATTGTTGGTAAAAGTATTGTTGTAAATGGTATTGTTAGAAGAAAAATAGAAGAAGTAAAGACCATAGGTATTGTTGGTAAAAGTATTGTTGTAAATGGTATTTAGAAGAGAGAATCTAAGCTGAATACCATAACTATTGCTATTAAAAGTATTGTTATAAATCGTGTTACTAATAGAGGATTCCAGAGACAAACCTTTTAAATTGTCAATAAAACAGTTGTTGTAGATAATGTTATTAGAGGAATGAGAGAGAAGGCAGAGACCGTATGAATTGTCTGTAAAAGTATTGTTGTAAATGGTATTGTTAGAAGAAGAATAACTGAGGTGAAAACCATAACTATTGCTATTAAAAGTATTGTTATAAATCGTGTTACTAATAGAGGATTCCAGAGACAAACCTTTTAAATTGTCAATAAAACAGTTGTTGTAGATAATGTTGTCAGAAGAAGAATAGAAGTAAAAACCACATTGTATATTGTGGGCAAAAATATTGTTGTAAATGACACTATTAGAAGAAAATTTGAGAAAAAAACTGAAATAGGTGTTGTTTATAAAAGTATTGTTGAAGATATCGTTATAGTAAGAATTTTCTGAATAAATGCCGTCACCATTGTTGGTAAAGGTATTCTTGTAGATAGTATGATTAGAGGAAGAATATAGAGAAAAGCCATATGAATTATTTTTAAAAGTATTATTGTAAATGGTGTTGTTATTACAAAACTCAATATAAAAACCGAATATATTCTCGATAAAACAGTTGTTGTAGATAATGTTGTCAGAAGAAGAATAGAAGTAAAAACCAATTGGGTTATTTGTAAAAGTATTGTTGTAAATGGCATTGTTAGAAGAAAGGAAGTGAAGACCATAATAGATATTATTAACAAAAGTATTGTCGAAGATATCATTACAGTAAGAATTTTGTGAATAAATAGCATAACTATTGTTAATAAAGATATTATCGTTAATTTGGGTATGATTTGAATATATCTCAATTCCCATATTATCTATATTATCTCCATTATTCTGGATAGTAAATCCACTTATATTCACCCAATCCGCAGAAACATAAATAACGCCTCCATTATTACCTCCGTCTATTATGGTTGTATTTTTATTTTCTCCGATTAAATTTATTGTTTTACTTACAATAACATTTTCATAATACGTTCCATTGAATATATATACGGTTCCATTTTCTGCAACTGCATCTATTCCTCCCTGAATAATATTGAAATGATCATATTGCCAACCTGTTGTGTTGGCATCATAGTCATCATCAACATAAACAATTGAGGGAATTGGCAATATAGATATTTGTTTTGTTGTTGAATTTATAGCTCCATCATCATCTGTAACAGTTAATGTTACATTATATACTCCATCATCTGAATATTGGTGTGATGGATTCTGCTCATATGAATAGTTTCCATCACCAAAATTCCATGTCCAGTTTGTAATGAAACCATCTGAATCGTAACTTAAGTCAGTAAATGAAACTGTATCTAAATCAGTTGGATTTAATGGATGCCATGAAAAATTCGCTACTGGAGGAACATTTCCTACAATAATTTGTTTTGTTGTTGAATTTATAGCTCCATCATCATCTGTAACAGTTAATGTTACATTATATACTCCATCATCTGAATATTGGTGTGATGGATTCTGCTCATATGAATAGTTTCCATCACCAAAATTCCATGTCCAGTTTGTAATGAAACCATCTGAATCATAACTTAAGTCAGTAAATGAAACTGTATCTAAATCAGTTGGATTTAATGGATGCCATGAAAAATTCGCTACTGGAGGAACATTTCCTACAATAATTTGTTTTGTTGTTGAATTTATAGCTCCATCATCATCTGTAACAGTTAATGTTACATTATATACTCCATCATCTGAATATTGGTGTGATGGATTCTGCTCATATGAATAGTTTCCATCACCAAAATTCCATGTCCAATTAACTATGCTTCCATCCAAATCATGAGATGAATCAGTGAATTGGATAATATCTGATGTTGTAGGATCCAATGGAGAATATGAAAAGTTCGCTATTGGTGCATAGTTTGGCTTTATCAATGGCAACCAATCACCAGGACCATAAGGTAAATTTGTATCTCCTAAACCATCTCCGTTCAAATCAACACCAGAATAATCACTCCAATAATTGCCACCGAGATATGGTCCACCAATTATGTTTGTGCCTGGAGTTTTGGAAATGTTCCAGATGTTGTTACTTCCATCATAAGCATTTATTGAATCGTTGAAAATGTTGTTGTAAATTATATTGTTTGATGAAAAATAAAGCCGTATGCCATAACCATTATTTGAAATGTTGCAGTTGGATATAGTATTGCTGGATGAAGAATAAGCATAGATGCCATACTTATTGTTTGAAATGTTGCAGTTGGATATAGTATTGCTGGATGAATAATCAAACAAGATACCAACATCATTGTTTGAATAAATGTTGCAGTTGGATATGCTATTGTTGAATGAAGAATAAGCATAGATACCATAATAATTGTTTGAATAAATGTTGCAGTTGGAGATTGTTGCATTGCCTGCGTTATATATTTCTATGCCAGCATTTGCCCAACTACCACCATTACGAATTCCAAATCCTTCTATGCTTACCCCATCTGCAATAATTTTTATGGCATCTCCTGATTGATTCCCATCTATTATTGTTGTATTTTTATCCTCACCTATGAGCTCTATATGCTTATCGATAATCACATTTTCAATATATATACCACTATAAACATATACTGTGCCATTCTCAGAAATAACGTCTAAACCCTGTTGGATAGTAGAAAAATGCGTAGCACGCCAACCTGGAGTAGAAGAATTATAATCATCATCAACCCAAACATATTTGGGGATTATAGAAAATGTGCTGGTATCTGAAACGGCGGAATTGTTACGATAATCCTCCGAGTATATGAAATAATGATAAATCCCAGCAAGTGAATATGTAGTATTGTAATAATAGAAATTAGTTCCATATATATTGTCCATAGTTGCATTATAAATGTAATTTCCATAGGGATCTGTAATATTTATTTTAACTATTTTGACCTGTTCATTATCAATTACTTGACAGGTAATGTTTATATATGAATAAGGCTCATCTGTAACAGGGTTGGCACTTACCTCGGAAATTACAGGTGGGAGAAGCGTCCAAGGTGCCATTAAAGGATAATAATCCTTGCTGGATCCACCAGAAATATTATATGGTGTATCACCTATTCCGTCTCCTCCTGAAAGATTTTGATTTGGGCCATGTAGATTATCGCTACCACCATAATCACTCCAATAATTTCCCCCAACACCATAAGATAAATTCCATTTATTGTTATTACCTCCATCATATGCATTCCAATACCACCCCCAATCATACTCAAAAGTGTTGTGATATATTATATTATTATCAGAAGAGATGTAAATATTGTATTCCTCGCTATTGATACAGGTGTTATTTCTGATTATATTATCATTTGAAAAACTTCTTAAATATATACCATAATTATTGTTTATTAAAGAATTGTTGTATATATTATTGTTTTTGCTGTACCAAGTAACTGCTATTCCTTCATCACTATTAGTTATGTTATTAAAGGATATAGTATTATAGCTACAAGAAACTATAAGAATTGCATCCCAATACTCATTGTTACAGGATATATTATTATATGATATGGTATTATGAGTAGAACTCACAGTATATATTGCCATGGCGCAATTAATTATTTTATTTCTTGAAATATTATTTCTGTTACAGTTTCCCTCTAAAGCAATGCCATTTTGTGAATTTTTTATAGTATTTCTAATTATTTCATTAAACTCGCAAGAATTATAATGCGGTGCCAGTAAAATTCCATATGGATTGTTTGATATGAGAGTATTATTACAAATTATATTATGACTACTATCTATAAATTTTATTCCTTGTTCGCTACCAGATATATTACACGTTTCAACAACATTATATGTAGATGTGTCAAAAATAACACCTCTGAGCATGTTATTAGCAATACTACAATTAACGATGAAATTATTAGATGAATCATAAATCCAGGTACCATAAGTATTGTTGATGAGTATGCAATTAGATACCCAACAATAATTTGAATTAACCATAAATATACCTGAATCCCACATAAGTGTATTGCTATAGTTACCCACATTAGCAATGGTAAAATTTATGATACGAATCGAATTAGAGGCAGAGATATCTATGCCTGCTTCTTTAGTAGATGAAATAACAGAATTTTGTAATGTAATATTATAGGAATATGCAATTTGAACTCCAATTATGGTATTAGATAATGAAATATTTTTTATAATAAAATCACTGCAATTTATCAAAAATAATTGCCCTATAGACATATTATCTATACTTAATCCTGTTTGATTCAAATAATAGTAGATGGGTTTATTGTTCACTAAATTACTTTCGTCTATGCTGTGAAAGTAATCATCAAGTGAGTCCCCAGATACCCAAATTCCATCATTTATAAATAGGTTATCTTTTAGTGTTATATGATCAGAATAAGTTAACACCACACCACCCCAACTATTATTTGTAAATGAACAATTATTGATCATATTCCACTTTGAGTGTGTAGTAAACCAATGCGTAAAAAAAATGCCCGCTGCATAGTTGTTGGAGATAGTACATAATGTTATTAGGTTATATCGAGAACCGATATAATATATACCAAAATCGTTATTTTCAATTATACAATTTTTAATAGTATTATGATTAGATTGATGGTTGTACATCACTCCGGCCCTATCTTCTCCTCCAGCAATAAATTCACTGTTTCTTATTGTAAAATTTTTTATGTAAGTATAATTTGCAATAACTGATATAACATTTCCCGTCTCATTTCCATCTATTATAGTTGTACTTTTATTTTCGCCTATTAAATTTATTGTTTTGTTTACAACAACATTTTCATAATATATACCAGAATAAACAAAAATTGTATCCCCGTCACTGGCATTATCTATTGCATCCTGTATTTTGGTGTAGTTGTTTGCTCCACTTCCACCAACATATAAAATATTTCTCTCTCTTGATTGAGCATTTGCTTCCATTCCAAACTCATCTTCCGATTCTGCAATAATAAAAGATGCAATCACTAAACCGCTCAAAATTAAACCAAAAATGCCCAATCTCAATTTCCACCACTTCATACTATACCCCCAATTATATAATGATATACCTCCAATTATATAATGACAAAAGTTCAAATAAACTTATCGAGTAATATTTAAATATAAGATAAAATTATTTTTAATTTACTACATATTTATATTTAATAATTGATTATCGAATACTGTTTAATTTCTCCATTGTGAAAAATATATGCCTTGATATGAGTATGTTTACTTTTTATTTTGACAAATTTCCTAATGAATTTCCAAAAACTACTTAGACAGTCATGTAGTAAGTATAAAAAGTGTTATTGAATTTCTGCAAAGAAATAAAGAAAAACTGAGGAAATTTGACGTTAAAAAATTTTTGGCTCCACCAGTATCTCTGCATGTTAGCTAAATATTGCTGTTAGCATGACCTGTTTTTCTCATAAACAGCAATCAAATCTCACTTTATCTATGCTAACTTCATTCGCAACATTCTGCTGTAAAACTGGACGCTCTAAAAAACCCTAATTTTGCCAGCAAGTATTTCATCCTTTATTTCATGTATTTTTCCTATTCTGTTTCTGACTATTTCCTCTATTCCCGAATCTATTTTTCCATCCACTATCCCAATTCCAACAGTGAGTGGTTCTGTAATTGGCTTTCCTATCTGTGAGAGCATTTTAACATAAACCTCTTTCACATCATAACTTTTTACTATATCTTCTGCTATTCTTGTTGCAGTTATGTTATAAAGCTTTCCTACATGGGTGACTGGATTTTTTCCTGCAGGCGCTTCCATGGAGGAAGGGCGATTTGGAGTTATTAAGCCATTCAGTCTGTTTCCCCTTCCAACTGAGCCATCATCTCCATTTTCCATTGATAAGCCAGTAACTGTTAAATAATAAACTCCTCTTTCTGGGTCATCTGCGGTATTTATTGCAATGCTTATCTGCTTATCAGTCAGCTTACCTGCATAATCAAGTATTTCTTCAGCAATCTCCTTCTTTACAGATAAATAATGGTTTGCATCAGGTATATATTTATCAACCATTGCTATTGCAACAGTTAAATTTATTTTATCTTCAATTCTTGAACTCATTACCTTTACATCTTCTCCAACCTCTGGATAATTATTTCTCAAATTTATGTTTATGTATCTCTCAATCTGCAGAGTTAATTTTTCTGTCTCGCTCAGTGGGGCATATCCAACTCCAATTGACGTGTCATTGGCAAGTTTGCGACGCGGGTCATAAACGCTCTTTAAATCCTGACTTCCCTCCCATATTTTACAATCAATTATAACATCTGTCTCTGCATTTAAATTTCTGAAATTTTCATCAAGATATTCATGTGCAGATTTGACTGCAATTGCCCTTATTGGCATTCTTTTATTATTAAACAATGCTGTTGCTCTCCCAACAAGCAATATATAGGCAGGTTCAATTATCACCCCTCCCCCAAAAGATGGCTGTGATTGTCCTCCAACAATCTGACATTCATCAGTATTGTGATGCAGTATATAACCAAAATTTTGTAGATATTCTTTGCATAAAGCCTTTGAAACATTTTCAGCAAGTCCGTCTGCAATTGAATCTGGATGTCCAATTCCTTTTCTTTCAACAATCTCTACTTTCTGTTCTTCAACAGGAGTTCTGTCCAAATTTTCAATAGTGATTTTCATAAAATGAGGATTAAGAAGATATACTTATATTTTTGTGATTTTCAATATTTTATTTATGTGAATATACGTGGATAAACAGAAATCAGGCAACAGAAACCAGTAAAAGGAGAGCAATGTTTCATACTCAAGCATACCAAACGCTTTCTTCTGTTACCGCTACCAAAAATCCCTCTCCTTTTCTTATAACAAAGTTATTTGGAGAACCGGGAACATATAAATCAAAATCTTGTATGCTCGCATTCCATTTTAAAACAATGGTACATCCTGTAATATTCTCATATATTTCTTCTGCGGTAATTGGCTTTTCTCTAAGCCAAATAAGAAAATTCCAACCAGGATATAGAGAAACATATGGGAAAATCGAAGAGTTCGCCGGAAAACTGATAATTGAGTAGTTCGTTACTCCAACAAGAATTACTCGTCCAGAGACATCGAAATCAGGAGTGCCTGGAAGATATATATAAAAATCCTGCAAACTCGCATTCCATAATAGAATCATAGTGCATCCACTTATTTTTTCAAACAAACTTGATGCATTCAATTCCAGTCCATATGGAATGCCAATGAAATTCCATATAGGTTGCAGATAATAAGAAACTAAACTCGAATTTATTGTAAGAACAACAGTATCGTTATATCCGTTCCATTCTGCTTTCAATATTGCAGTTCCATTCTTCCATCCTGAGAAAAATTTTATAAGTCCGGGGGATGTTTCCTCAACAGTTGCATTTGAACCATTATTTATAATACTCCAATCTGCAGTTACATATCTAACAAAACCATAAGTATGACTAAATGCACCAGCAGTTGCAGTGAAAGTAAAATTAGTTGAGATGTTATAATCTGGAATCACTGAGATGTTATCACCTGGAATCACCCATCCTGTATCCTGAAAAATAATTTGAATGTAATCAATATCTGATTCTGCGGTTGTGTAGAATGGAGCAAATGATGACAAAATTAATGCTGTTATTATTGCAATCATTCCTCCCCTAAACAACTTATTTTCCATTTTATTTTAAATTTAGTTTGATTAATAAATGTTTCGTGTTCTATGTCTTGTTATAGTAATATAGTTTACGCATACCACACACTTTCTTCTGTCGTCACTGCCACAAAAAATCCTTTTCTTTTTATAACAAAAATTATTTGGATAACCATTCTCTACTTCATTTAATTGAAGCGAATATATCTTCTTTCTATTATCTCATACATTGCTGGATTGTTTAAAATAATAATTCAAAACCTGCAACTTCTCTTTACAATAAAACAATTGCACTTTTTAGTTGGTGTTGATGAGCAAAGCATATGGCATGGTGAGAGATGAACACACAAAAATTTTTAACCACTAAACACTAAAAAATAATGATTGAATATGCAGGCAGAGAATACACAGATGAAGAGATATATTCAATACTTTCTCCAGAGATAAAAAGATGGTTTAAAAATAAGTTTGGAAGTTTCACTCCTCCTCAGAGATTTGCAGTTATGGAAATTCATAATGGAAACAATATTTTAATTTCTTCTCCAACTGGCTCTGGAAAAACTTTTGCTGCTTTCCTTGCTTCAATAAATGAACTTCTCCTGCTGGCAAAAAAGGGAAAACTCGAAGACAAAATTTATGTTTTGTATGTGTCTCCTCTAAAAGCTCTAAACAATGATATAGAGAGAAATTTAAAAGAGCCTCTCAGAGAAATTTATAGGGAAAACGAAATAGAGGAAGAAATAAGAATTGCAGTAAGAACGGGAGATACCAGCCCAAATGAAAGGCAAAAGCAGGCTAAAAAAACACCCCATATCTTAATTACCACTCCTGAAAGCTTTGCTATAATACTCAATGCCCCAAAATTCTCAAAAAAACTGAAAGAAGTGAAATGGATTATTGTTGATGAAATTCATGCAATGGCAGATAACAAAAGAGGGGTTCATCTTTCCCTTTCCTTAGAAAGATTGACATATAATATGGAAAAAGAACCAATAAGGATAGGATTGTCTGCAACTATACATCCAATGAAGGAGATTGCAAAATTTTTGGTGGGAGGAGAAAGGAAATGTAGGATAGTTGATGTTAATTTCATCAAAAAAATAGATTTGAAGGTTATATCTCCAGTTGATGATTTAATATACACTCCAGCAGATGAACTTTCAAATGAACTTTATAAACTCCTGTATACACTAATAAAGAATCATAGAACAACTCTAATCTTCACAAATACCAGAAGTGCAACTGAAAGAGTTGTGTTTCATTTAAAAAGCAGATTTAAAGAACTGGAAGGTAAAATAGAAGCCCATCATGGTTCCCTTTCCAGAGATGTAAGGCTTGAAGTTGAGAAAAGGCTCAAAAGTGGAGATTTGAAATGTGTGGTTTCATCAACAAGTCTTGAACTCGGAATTGATATTGGATATATTGATTTGGTTGTTTTGTTGAGTTCTCCAAAAAGCGTTACAAGAGCATTGCAGAGGATAGGGAGAAGCGGTCATTTCCTGCATGAAATTTCAAAAGGAAGAATAGTTGTTCTTGATAGAGATGATTTGGTTGAATGTGTTGTTTTGGCAAAAGAAGCAAAGGATGGCAGACTTGATAGGGTTAAAATTCCAAGAAATGCTTTAGATGTTCTTGCACAGCATATAGTTGGAATGGCTATAGAAAAAAAATGGAGGGTTAATGAGGCGTTGAATCTGATAAGAAAGGCATATCCATACAAAAATTTATCAAGAAGAGATTTTGTTAAACTATTGCACTATCTTGCTGGAGAGTATGAAGAGTTGGAGGATAGGAGAGTTTATGGAAAAATATGGTTTGATGAGGATGAGAAAATTTTTGGAAGGAGAGGAAAAATGGTGAGACCAATATACTATTTAAACACAGGAACAATTCCAGATGAAGTTGCAGTGAAAGTATATACAACTTCAAAAAAATATGTTGGCAAGGTGGAGGAGCCATTTGCAGAAAGATTGAAAAAAGGAGATATTTTTGTTCTTGCAGGCAATACATATGAATATGTTAATTCAAAGGGCATGAGAATATATGTTGTTCCTCGCCCTGAATCTTCTCCAACAATCCCATCTTGGTTTTCTGAACAATTACCCTTAAGTTTTGATCTTGCACAGGAAATAAGCAAATTCAGAGATAAAATGGAAAAAATGATTTTGAAAAATGAGGACATTGTGGACTATTTAGTTAAAAATTATTATATAAACGAGACGACAGCAAATGCAGTTAAAAATTATTTCATGGAGCAGAAGCATTTCATAATACCAAATCATAGAAGAATATGCGTTGAAGTTTTTGAGGAGAATGGGTACAGGCATATAGTTTTCCACACTCTTGTTGGAAGAAAATCAAATGAGGCATTATCAAGAATATTTGCATATAGAATAACAAAAAAGCATGGATTTAATGTGAGAATTGCAATTACAGATAATGGTTTTGCAGTAATATACTCAAGAAATAAAAAGAAATTGAATGAGAAAGATATAATTTCTTTATTTTCATCAAAAAATATTAAAGAAGATTTGAAGAATACTCTAAAAAATACAGAGATATTGAAAAGGCGTTTCAGACATGTTGCTGTAAGAAGCTTGCTTATTTTAAAAAATTACCTTGGACATGAAATGAGCGTAGAAAGACAGCAGAGAAATGCGTCAACATTGTTTAAGGTTGTTAATGAAATAGACACCAATTTTCCTGCCCTTAAAGAAACATATAGAGAAATAATGGAGGATTCAATGGATATTGAAAACACTAAAAATTTCATAAGAAAGGTTGAAGAGAAAAAGATAGAGGTTAAAGTTTCATATCAAAAGTTCCCTTCTCCATTTTCATTGAATATAGTTGCTGTTGGTGCAAGTGATGTTGTTTTAATGGAAGATAGAAAGAAAATGATTAGGGAAATGCATAAGGAAATAATGGAAATGATAGAATGCATGAAATAGATATTGATGGTATAAAAATAAATTCATTCCACTCAGTTTATATACCAAAGAATAAAATTGCTGTTGTTGCTGATTTGCATATTGGTTATGAAGGAATGTTGCAGAGGGAGGGAGTCATGATACCAAAATATCAGAAGAAAATATTGAAAGAAAGATTGAAAAAAATAATTGATTTTTATGAGCCTAGCAAGTTAATAATAAATGGAGATTTGAAGCATGAATTTGGAAAAAATCTTCGCCAAGAATGGAGAGAAGTAACAGAAATTTTAAATTTCATAAAAGAAAAAACAGATGTTTTGTTGATAAGAGGGAATCATGATAACTATCTGAAAACAATTGCATCAAAAATGGGAATAGATTTTGTTGAGGAATTTGAGATGGAAAATATAAAAATTTCTCATGGGCATAAAAATGTTGATTTTGAAGGGAAGAAGTTAATAATGGCTCATGAACATCCTTCTCTTGTTATAAGAGATAAGGTTGGTGCTTTCATCAAACTGCCTTGCTTTATGGTTAGTGAGAAAATAGTGGTTATGCCTGCGCTTAGCCCTCTGGCGAGCGGGACAGATATATCTTCAGATGTTTCTTGCCTTTCTCCAATTTTGAAAAAAGAAAACCTGGATGACTTTAGAATATATGCAATAAATGAGAACGAACTTCTTTACTTCTCAAATATTCGTAAGTTAAAGAAGGTTATATAAATTTGCTTTAAAACAACTGATGATTAAAAAATTATATATTCATTTTCTATATATGTTTAAATGGAATTGTTTACCAGAGTGTTGTTGCCAATCTCCTCAGAATTTCCACCAAGAAATATTTTTGGAAGGGCAAAAAAATTCTCAGATATTTTTGGTAGCAAAATTTTTGTTTTGTATATAACAGAAGAGAAAACTTTAAGGAAAGTAGAGGAGGTTGCAGAACCATTTTTGACAGAAGAGCAGTTGAAGGAAATGGAAAATAACATAATTGATAAAAATAAGGAAATTGCCAGAATAATATTTGAAAAAATAAAAGATAATATTCCTGTTTTTAGGAGAGAGATAACATATGGAGAGTTCTCAGACGAAATCATAAAATTTTCAGAAGAAAATGAAATCACATGCATATTGACTGAATTTGAAAAAGAGTGCTTTTTAAATTATTCACTCTTTGAAAAAATAAAAATTCCAGTTTGGGTGGAGGCGAAAGAAGGCAAAAAAATTGTTATAGGAGTATGCTCCAATCTTGCTCCGAATCTGAGAGTGCCAGATGTAACATTGAAACTTGCTAAAGCATTTGGCTATGATTCAAAATTGATTTATATAATTGATGTTGAGGAGAAAGCAGAGGTTAATGAAAAGGGTTTTAAGGAGGAGAAGAGTATAGAAGAGTTAAAGAAAAGTGCAGAAGAATTTGCAGAAAAACACAAAAAAAACTTTATGGTGGAGATAACTGTTGGAGGGATAGAGGAAAAAATAGCAGAATTTGCAGAAAAATTAAATCCTGATGTTATTGTAGTTGGAAGGGAAATGAAGAAAAGAAAGTTATTTTGTAAGGAAATAAAGATGGAGATGGTAGAAAAAATAAAAAATTCATTATTATTATTAAATTAAAGATGCTTAATTTATACCAAACATTTTTATTAGATAATTCCATATGCATTTTATGAATGATTTGTCATCCCTTACGTCCAGGGAACTCAGAAATGAACTGGGGAGGGCAGAGGAAAAATATCAGCAGTTGTGTCAGAGAAGGGATGAGTTAAATAGAAAAGCAAAACTTTTGAGAGAAGAAAGAGACATGCTCAATGAGGAAAAGAAAAAATTGATTGAAGAGATGAAAGAAGCAAAAAGAATAAGAGATGAAATTGTTGCAAAGATGAAAGAACATAAAAAGAGGAGAGGAGAATTTCAACAGCAGGCAAAAGAACTCATAAATAGAAAAAGGAAACAGAGAGGAAAATTCAAGAAAGACAGTTTATTTCTGAGGGTAGAGGAACTCAAGCTTGAAATAAGAAGACTTGAATATGAACAGGAAACAGTTCCAATGACTCCTAAGGAAGAAGAAAGAGTTATAAACGAAATAAAGGAGAAGAAGAAAGAATATGAAAAACTTAAAACAGAAGTGGATAAGCAGCAAAGTGTTGAAATAGATTTGGAGAATCTTGATAAAGCAATAAATCAATTGTTTGAACTTGCTGATAAAGAACATGAGATGGTTATAAAATATTATAATGAAAGTCAGGAATATCATAACAAATTTGTAAGACTTGTTGATGAAATATCGAAACTTATAAATGAGGCAAATGAAAAACATAAGGAATATCTGGAATTAAGGAAAAAGGCAGATGAATATCACAGAAAGGCAGTTGAAATGAGGGGAAAAATACTTGCAATAAGAAAAGAGAGGAAGGACAGATATGAAAAAGCAATGAAACTTATTGAAGAAGTTAATATAAAAGCACGGCAAGCTTTGAGTGACGAGGAAATTGATAAATTCATAGAAGAAAACATGGAAAAATTAAAGAAGCAGGGAAAGATTTCAATTGGATTATAATGGCTGGGGTTGTAATAACAGGTTTGCAATGGGGTGATGAGGGTAAAGGGAAGATAACTGACTACCTTTCCAATTATTTTGACTGCATTGTTAGATATCAAGGCGGAGACAATGCAGGACATACTGTTGTAATAAAAAATAAAAAATACAAACTCCATCTGGTGCCTTCTGGAGTTTTGCAGAATAAAAAGGTTGTTATTGGAAATGGGGTTGTTGTGAATCCATCTGTTCTGCTTGATGAAATAAAAATGTTATCTGAAAATGGAATAAATCCTGATTTGATGGTCAGTGATAGAGCTCATGTCATAATGGAATATCACAGAATTCTGGATGGAATAGAGGAAGAGATGCTTGGCAAAAAAAAGATAGGAACAACAAAAAGAGGGATAGGTCCATGCTATACTGATAAAGTATCGAGATATGGTATAAGAATTGGAGACATAATAGATGAGGAGAACCTTAGAGAAAAGCTTGATAGAATAATTCCTGTAAAGCAGAAAATATTTGATGCATATGGTATTGGGAAAATAAATGTTGAAAAAATTTTTGAAGAATATATAAGTTATGGAGAAAAATTGAGGAAATATGTTGGAGACACAATTTATTATCTTAACAGTATAATAGATGAAAAAGAAGTTCTTTTTGAAGGCGCCCAAGGTATTCTGCTTGATATTGATTATGGCACATATCCATATACAACTTCATCAAATCCAGTTTCAGGTGGAGTTTGCACAGGAGCAGGAATATCTCCAAAAAAAATAAAGAAGAGCATAGGAATTGCAAAAGCATATACAACAAGGGTTGGAATGGGAGCAATGCCAACTGAAGAGAAGGGAAAAATAGGAGATTTTCTCGCTGAAAAGGGAAATGAATATGGAACAACAACTGGAAGAAAAAGGAGATGTGGATGGCTTGATTTAGTTGCCTTAAAATATTCATGTATGGTCAGTGGAATAGATGAGGTTGCTCTCACAAAAGTTGATGTTCTTGATGGATTGAAGGAGGTTAAGGTATGCACTGGCTATGAAGTAGATGGAGAAATTATTGATAGATTTCCTTCTTCCTTAAAAACTTTAGAGAAATGTAAGCCAGTTTATGAATCAATGGAAGGATGGGATAGGGCGAGGGGCAAAAAAAGATATGAAGAACTTCCTTTAAATGCGAGAAAATATGTTGATTATATTTCTGATTGGTTGAAAATTCCAGTAACCATAATATCAACAGGAATGGAGAGAAATGAAACCATAATCTTAGAGACCTAATTCATCCGATATTTTTTTAACCCCCTCCAGTGCAAGCGATAAAAACTCGTCAAATGACATGCCAATTTTCTCATATTCTCTTATTCTGTTTCTATCAACCTTTCTTGCAAATGATTTATCCTTGAATTTGTTTTTTAGTGTCTCAATTTTAACTTCTGAAACCTTTTTATTTGGCATAACCAGGGCGGAAGCAACTATTAACCCAGATATTGCATCACATGCAATCAAAGCATAATCAATTTTATTTTCTGGATAAAAACCTGTTCTATCATTGTGTGATTTTATTGCATGAAGTGCATAATCTGGAAGTTTTCCTTCAAGCATTTCTGCAGAAATTTTTCCATGCTCATTATAATCTGCAATTTCATAATCTATGTCATGAAGCAATCCTGTAAGCCACCATATATCCTTATCTTCCCCAAGTTTATCTGCCACTTTTTCCATAATTGAAGCAACAGCTTTCATATGCTTCCTCAAATTTTCATTTTTTACCCTACTCACAATTTTTATTGCTTCTTCTCTCGAAATCATGCTTTTAATTTGAATTTTTTTAATAACTTTTTCTGGTTTTATTTCAAAAAATCTCTTAATTTTTTTATATCATTGTAAAGTTTTTCTTTGAGCAATGGGTTGTATATGCAAGCTGCTGGATGAAATGTTGGTAAAATTTTTATCTGGTGGAGAGGGCTATCAAAAATCTTTCCATGCATTTTTGTTATTGAATATGCTTTGAAACCATATAATTCCATAATAACCTTAGCCCCAAAATTGCCAAGAGTCAGTATCAACTTTGGCTTTATCAACTCTATCTGTTTTTCCAGATATGGAAAACATGCTTTTATCTCATCATATAATGGATTTCTGTTTTTTGGGGGACGGCATTTAACGACATTTGTAATGTATATATCCTCTCTTTTTATGCCATTTTCCTCAAAAATCTCATTTAATATCTGTCCAGCTTTTCCAACAAATGGTCTTCCCATTTCATCCTCCTTCTTTCCTGGTGCCTCTCCAACAACCATCAAATCCGCACTGTAGTTTCCTTCTCCAGGAACAGCATTCTTCCTGCTCTTCCATAAATTACATTTTCTGCATTTCCTTATTTCCTCTTCAATCTTTTCCATATCCATGCTTTCTCCTCATTCTTATCTCCTTTATGTAAGGATGCCTCATTTTCTTTCCACAGTTAAAGCATGTTGTGACAATCCTGCTTTTTTTAAGGCGTATTCTGCAGTTTTTTCCAGGAAGTAGATATGAAAGACAATGTTTGCAGTATCTCATTTTGTATTCCCTTGGCATTCTTACTAGATATCTCATTGCTATTTTCCTTGCGAGCCAAACATATCTATTTGCAAGTTCAAACCTATTTTCAAATGCTCGTTTCTCCGCCTGCTTGAATAAATGATGTATCCTCTGAATCGCTATCTTTTTTCTTCCTTTTTTCACATTTCATAAAGCATAAAAAATACTTATTCTTATCCAAAAATTATTAAAATGCAAAGAAATACAAAATTGTGCCGCCTTGGCTTAGGGGTATAGCGCTTCCTTGGTAAGGAAGAGGTCCCGGGTTCGATCCCCGGAGGCGGCTTTATTTCGTATTAAAAACTTAAATACCTCTTTTTTTATAAAAAACAGGATGAAGATGGGAAAATATGTGGGTTTGGCTTTCCTTGGTGGTGGTTTCTTGATTCTTATTGTATATGGAATTTATAATTTAATTAAAAAAATCAGCGGTATAAACCCTGTAATTTTTATTGCTTTAATCGTGATTATTTTTGGCATTGTTTTATTGCTTGTTTCAACTGCAATGGAAAGAAAAAGCGAGGAACTAGAAAAAATAAGGAAGGAGGATTTGAGACCATGATAGTTGTAAATACAGATTATATACCGGGAAGAGAAATAAAAAAGGTTTTGGGAATTGTGAAGGGAAATACGATACAGGCAAAGCATTTAGGAAAGGATATAGTAGCTGGATTTAGGCATGTTGTTGGAGGGGAAATAAAAGAGTATACTGAAATGCTTAGTGAGGCGAGAGAGATAGCACTGCGAAGGATGATAGAGAAAGCGGAGGAAATGGGCGCAGATGCAGTTATAAATGTGCGTTTCACAACATCTGCTGTGATGGGAGGAGCTGCTGAAATTCTGGTGTATGGAACTGCTGTAAAACTGAAATGATAAAAGTGATATATATTAATCAATAATATCGTTGCAATTGGAATGAATTTCTCATTACTTCATCACTCATTCATTTTAAATGAAAAATTACAATAAATTTTTGGCTTTGCCAAATTTAAGCAAATCCCTTTATTGCTGTAATGCATCCTTCGCATATCTTTTTTACTTTTCCTTTTATAGTAATATTCCTTATTTTTTCCTGGGGAACTTCTTCTTCACACAATTCACAATATGCCATAATATCACCTATTGTAAAATGCTCACTGTATATAATATTTGACTTAAAAAGCGAAAGCAAGTTATATTCATCCTTCTCCATGCCATATGCTTTGCTCATCAACAGCAACAAAGAAGCCTTCTCCTCTTTTTATGGCAAAATTATAAGGAGAGCCAGGAACATATACATAGAAGTCATTCTTTGTTGTGTTCCAGAGCAGTATTATGGTGGTATTTGAAATTTTATTATAAAGCAGAGATGCATTTGTCTCTTTTTCTCTAAACCATCCTAGGCAATTCCATCCTGCAGAAAGAGAAACATTTACCTGTTGTATAGGAATATCATACATGGAAAATATTGAATCATGGTTCATCCCAATGAAATATCCATGTCCATCTTCAATGGCAAAATCATATGGTGAGCCAGGAACATATATATCAAAATCCTGCTTGCTTGTATTCCATCCCAAAATAATACTACATCCTTCTATATCTGGGTATAATGACGAAGCATTGTAATTATTTTCGCAAGGCAATGTAATCAGATTCCATCCTTGATAGAGTATAAAGGAGAAGAAGCATGAGTTTATTGTAAAAACAACGCTGTCGTTGTGCCATCCATATTTTGCATTCAGTGTGGCTGTGCCGTTTAGCTCACCAGAATAAAATTTTACAATTTTTCCATAACTTGCATTTAATGTTGCATTTGATTCATTGTTTAAAATATGCCATTCAACAGGTACAAAATCTATAAAGTCGCCTGTTTCATTGTAGGCGGAGGCGGTGCATTTAAAAGAGAGGTTTGTGCAAATACTCTGATTTGGTATCTCAAATCCAGATTCATATGATATGGTTATATGGTTAACATCTGAATATGGTATTATAATACTGAATTGATTTAACGAAGATTTATTTGAATTTCCTGCTGAATCGTTAACCCATATAAAAAAGTGATACTTTCCTGTCACATTGTATGTTCTGTTGCAGTAATATTTATTTTCAGTTTTATTTTGTTTTATTGAGAAATTTTCATAGGTTAAATCTGGAAATGTTATATTCAAAAAAACATCCTTAATTTTATCATTATCTTCTATTAAAGCAGATATATTAACCCATTTTCCTGCTTCCTGATATTCAGGATAATGTTCAATCCCTAAAATTTTTGGAGGAACTAAGTCTGGTTCTGTTCTGAAACTCCATAGTGGGCTTATAGAATGCGCTCCATGGCTATCCACCGCAACAATCTTCCAGTAGTAATTTTCGCTGTAATTCATTTTTGATGGTTTCCATGTTATATTTGTAAAGTTTGCAGGATATGGGCCTATACTTTCTATATATTCTGGAGAATTCCCAAAATAAATTTCATAAGTAACTGTATCATTTTTATCAATGTCTCCTCCCTTCCAGCTCAAGTTTGAATAAATGCTAACATTAACACTCCCATTTTCTGGGAATGGATTTGATGGGATATAAGGAGGTTCATTTTCAATTACATTTCCAGAGATAACCAGAGAAAAATTCTGAATAGGATTTTCAATGGGTTCGACAACATTTGTTGCAATCACCTCAACTCTATACTGTCCATCTAGTGGATTTTGAATGAAAACATTCTCAACATTGTTTGTATGGTCTTCCGTTCCATTTGGAGATGACCATGTAGAATTTATCAAACCATAATTTCCCCAGTAAATATTTCCATGAGAATCTATAACTTTCAAAGATAAATCATTCTTGAGATGTTTGCTTGAGGAGACAGCTCCAGGAACGTCAGTCCATACCAATGTTACTTTAATTGGCTTGCTACCATTAACTGAAAAATTCCAGCCCATGCTCTCTCCAGTGGAAAGGGAATATTCTCCATCGATTATAAAGTCACTCTGGTTGTTGTAAACTGCACCAATATCAACAAATCCCCGTCCCTGTTCATATCTTGTTGCTTGGCTGAAAGGATACTGATATGCATGATTTATAAGCAAAGCTTTTACAGTTGATGCATGAGGAACTTTGCCATCTGGATTATTCCCAAAATGATTATTCGTATACATCTGATAAACAAGGCCAACAGCTCCTGCAACAATTGGAGTGGCTCCGCTTGTCCCTCCAAAATATTCAAAGTAATCTCCATCTGCATAGCCAAGTGAACCTGTGCTGTCAGTTGTGTATATATAGTCGTATGCACAGCTTAAATCAGGTTTTATCCTGCCATCATTTGAGGGACCAACAGATGCATCGCTCCATTCATCATCATCTCTTGTTGAAGTATTGTAATGATTTATTCCTCCAACACATATCACATTTTTGGCATTTGAATCAGAGGAAATTTTTATTCCACTTCCTCCGTAATTTCCTGCTGCATATATCATTGTAACGTCAAAATCATAGACAGCCATATCATTTTCCTCTGAATATGTAGTGTAATCGCCATAATCATTTCCTTCCATCCATGAATTGCTCTGGAATATGCCACTCCAGTTGTTTACCATATTTTCTATCGACTTATATCTTCCAATATTCCAGTCGCAGAAAATTCCTTCTGCGCCAGGAAGCATTCCTCTGGCTCTTTCATTTATTCCTTTGGCAAATAATATTCCAAAGGTGCATGTTCCATGTGCATCATGGATTATATTTCCATCCTCACCAATTATCTGTCCAGCAAATTCACTATGATTTCTGTCATATCCTGCATCCTTAACTTCTCCAACAATACCTGTTCCATTATATCCATTTATGTGGAGGAGAGACGCTCCTGTAAGATTTCTCAGTATGTCCATGCAGAAAAATTTTTCTCCCGCTTTTTCCATCCATTCTACTTCAGGTATGAAAGCTATTTTTTTTATCAAAGATGAGTTAACTTCTGCACGAATAATATGTATTTTTTCTTCAACTTCCAGAATTTTTCCACCTATTGAACGTATTTCATTTGCCACTTTTTCGCAATTTCCATACTCCTCAAAAACCTTGATATTTAACTTTACTTTTCCCCTTTCATTTAAAAGAGATTCATACATTTTATATGCGGGATGATATATGCCCACCCATAAAACAAAAGGTATTTCCTCTACTTTTTTGATTTTGCAATAATCTAATTTTGCAATGTATGCATAATCAGGGATATATTCAATTAATTTTGCTGAATTTTTTTGTAAAATATCTAATTTTGATTTATTCACAGGAGGTTCAATCTGAATGATGAAATATTTACTTTCATTTTCCATAATTTTCAGTTCAGGTGGAAAATGTGGTTCTCCAATAAATGGATTGAAACAGCATGATTTGAAGAATAAGTTTCCTCCTTCCTCTCCATATACAGCATCAATTTTTTCAAAGGAGATAAGTGATATGGTAAGAATTAGGAACAGAAACAATGAAAGTTTAACTTTATTTCCTCCAGATTTCATTGTTCTGTCAATTCTATTTTATATAAAAATTTTGTCTAGCATTGCACCAGAAAATGATAAAACCATATATTGCATATATTTTTATGTTTGAGAAAGAACATGGCATAATTGTCGCATGTGATGTTGATGATATTGAAAAGTTAAGGGAACTGGTTGAAAAGACATATAGCATAGAGGGAATTGTTGGATATAAAATTGGGGCAAACCTTGCCCTGCAATATGGGCTTAAGAATATAATGGATGAAGTGGATTTTCAACTTCCAGTAATATATGACCACCAAAAAGCTGGGACAGATATTCCTTACATAGCAGAAAAGTTTGCAAAATCATGCAAAATTTCAGGTGTAGATGGAGTTATAATTTTTCCACAAGCTGGTCCTGTAAGCGAAGAGGCATTCATAGATGCAATATTTTCCAACGAGCTTATTCCAATGGTTGGTGGCGAGATGACACATCCTTCATATCTGGCTGAAGATGGTGGCTTTTTGAAAGATGATGCTCCTTCAATAATTTATGAGATTGCATGTAAGAAAGGGGTTGAATATTTCATTGTTCCTGGAAATAAAGAAGAGGCAATAAAAAAATACCACATTCTGCTAACAAGTTTAATAAATGAGCCAAAATACTGCATGCCAGGCATAGGCAGGCAGGGTGGAGAAATAAGAAAAACATTTGCAATTTTGAGAGGATATCCATCTTATGCAATTGTTGGCTCTTCAATATACAAAAGCGAAGATATAGAAAAAAGGGCAAGAGAATTTGCAATGGAGGCGATGGAATTTGAATGAAAGAGAAATTTTCGCCGAGTTATATAAAAAAGGATTGATAAAGACGCTAAAACACAATCCAGAGGGATGGCATCTTGTATCAGGCATGTGGAGCCCATTTTATATACAGCTCCGCTTGTTGCCTTCCCATCCACATCTGATGAATGAAATAGGAATTATGCTCGGAGAAAAAATAAAAAAATGTGGGAATAAACTGTTGGGCATAGCAATGGCTGGAATTCCAATAGCAACAGCTGTATCTTTAATTCAAAAAATGCCTTTATGTTACACAAGAAAAATTGCAGGAGTGAAAAGTATTGAATCTCTGAAGGAATATGCAAGTCAGTATGGAGAACATTCACTTGTTGAAGGAGAAATAGAAGATGGCGACAGATTCATTGCAATAGATGACATAGTAACAAAATTTGACAGCAAGTTAATTGCCATAAAACAGCTTGAAATAGAGGCAGAAAGAAGAGGGAAAAAAATAGAATGTAAAAATGTTGCTGTTGTGATAGACAGACAGCAGGGAGCAGAAGAAATAGCAAAGGAATATGGAGTAAAATTGCATTCTCTCATAAAATTCAGAGATGCCATTGAATGGATAAAAGATGAAATGGATGAAAAAGAATATGAAATAATAGTTGACTATTTAAATGAACCTGAGAAATATCAGTAACTAATAATCAACATATCCTTGGTATGGGGTCTCCAACAGGAGCATCTATTATTCTTTTTCCTCCCACTTTTGTTTCCATTACAACATGCCTTCCCTTCACTACTTCTCCAATTATCTCTGCATCTTTTCCATATCTGTGTTTTTTGATCCTTTTGAGAACATCCTCTGCCTTTTCTGATGTGACTCCAAAAATCATTTTTCCTTCATTTCCTATGGAGAGTGGGTCCAATCCAAGCATTTCGCATGCTGAAACCACTGCTTTATTTAATGGAATTTTTTCCTCATGGATTATAATCCCAACTCCAGATTTTTCAGCCATTTCATTGAGAGCATTTGCTATTCCTCCACGAGTTGCGTCCTTTGCTGAAATTATTCCTCCCTCTTTTAATGCCTCTTCAACTAAACTGTTAAGCGGGGCAACATCAGATTTTATGTCTCCTTCAAATCCATATCCTTCTCTTTTTGAAATTATTGCAAGTCCATGCTCTGCTATACTCCCATTTATTATTATTTTATCTCCCGGTTTTAAAGAGGAGTCAACAAGCCAGTTTTTTTGTCTGCCAGCAATTTCAAAATTTTTTTCCATCCATTCACTTTCAACCCCTATTGCAGATGTTGTAACAACAATATCTTTTATGCCACCACGCTCAACAACTTTTGTATCTCCAGTAACAATTTCAACTCCAGCTTCATCTGCAACATCTGCCATGCTTTTCACAATTCTCTCAAAATCCTCCATTGAAAATCCTTCTTCAATCACCATTGCAGAGGAAAGAGCAATTGGCTTAGCCCCCATGGCGGAAATATCATTTATTGTGCCTGCCACTGCCAGCTTCCCTATGTTTCCGCCTGGAAAAAAGACTGGCTGTACAGTATGGCTGTCTGTTGTGAATACCACTCCATTTATGACGGCTGAATCATCTAATGCATGGAGAGGAACTTCTGCTCTTTCATTTTTAAAATTTTTTAGTATGAATTCCTTTATAAGATGGTTCATTGCCTTTCCACCAGCTCCATGGCTGAGTTGTATTCTCTTCATTTAGTCCCTTATTCCCTCTTCTTTAACCACAAAAACTCCTTCTCCCTCTGGTAGATGAGGTGAATCAATTAGACGGGCTATTCTCTTCCCTCCTTTTGATTTTCTCAAGTAAATTCTGAACATTGCAGTATGCCCAACTATATGGCCACCTATTGGCTGAGTTGGGTCTCCAAAAAATACATCCGGTCTCGCAGATACCTGATTTGTCACACATATTACAGAATTGTAGATACGTGCAAATTTAAGTAGGGCATGCATGTGCTTATTCAATTTCTGCTGTCTCTCTGCTAAAGCACCTCTTCCCACATATTCGGCCCTGAAATGTCCAGTTAATGAATCAACAACGAGCAATCTTACTGGGTGTTCTTTTGCCAACTCCATTGCTTTATCTACCAACATCATTTGATGGTTTGAGTTAAAAGCATTTGCAACATGTATTTTTTTCAATGCTTCCTTTCCGTCAATTCCAATCCCCTCTGCCATCTGCAAAATTCTTTCAGGGCGGAAAGTGTTCTCTGTATCAATGAATATCGCCTCCCCCTCTAAACCACCTTCATCCTCTCCAAGTTGAACATTCACGCATAACTGATGAGCAATCTGCGTCTTCCCTGAACCAAATTCTCCAAAAAGTTCTGTTATTGCCTGTGTTTCAAAACCTCCTCCAAGAAGTTCATCAAGGGTTTTTGAACCTGTTGTGAGGTGCTTTCTTTCCTTTAATTTTTCAAGCAGAACGTCTCCTGTTTCAAATCCTCCAACATCAGCTTTTTCCCTTGCTGCCTGTATTATTTTCAATGCTGTTCCTTCTCCAATATCTGCAATATCTGCAAGTTCTGCTGGCGAGGCAACCGCAATTGCCATTAAATCAGAATAGCCAGCTTCTTCCAGTTTTTTTGCTATTGCAGGTCCAACTCCAGGCAAATCCTCCAATTCAAACATTTCCTATCAAATTTCAATGCAACTTATATTTATAAAAGTAATGTTTGGCATCCTAAAAGAACAAAGCGTTGTCCGTTAAATGATTCAAAAATAAAGAATAGTGATAAAATGAGATGTTTTTAATTCCAACAGAGTTCAATTTTATCACTATTCACTCAAAAAAATTTATTCTGGGTAACTCTGGTTAATAGAAAAATATAGTTTCCATTAATCAAAGCACATGGATTGGTGTTTTTTTTTGATTTATTTATCCAGCTTCTTTCACCGGAAGAAGCAGTGGTTCATCTAATATTAAAGATGCTTTGATCTTATTCATTACTAAAAGATTGTAACATATGACCTTCAACC
>DRIF01000165.1 GCA_011052825.1 Thermoplasmatales archaeon | reverse complement strand
TATCCTTCATGCTGCCAGATAAAATCCCTTATTTTTGATAGTGATAAGCCTTCTGCATATAAATGAAGGGTTTTAAGGATAATTTCTTTTGGATAGCTCATATGTTCAAAACCATCTCTTTCGACAAACCTTCTCCTACAAGAATTACATCTGTATAACTGTTTTTCTACATATTTATTGTATCTTTTTCCAGCCTTTACTATATCTTCTCCACCACAATATGGGCATTTCATTCCCATCCCAAAAAGAAAATGAAAAGGGGTTTAAAAATATCACGAAATGTTAGGAATATCTAACTAAAATAAAATTTTTAACTAAAAAATGTATTTAATATCATGGAAAGAAATGTTAATAAGATGATGGCTTTAATTATCTTATCGATTTTACTTGCATTATCAATGAATTTTAATGGAGTTTCTTCTTCTACAGTCCAGCATAATAATGATTTTGAGCTTTATATAGAAGGCGGGATTGGCTTAACAATTGGGGCGATAAATCATGGAAACCATACTTTGCAAGTAAACTTTACCATAACTGTGGGTATAATAAGACCTCCTATGAGTGGAGAATTTTATGTACCACCTGGTCAAGGACATGAACTCAGAATAATCAATCCCTTTTCTTTACCGCTTCCAATAACGGTTACTCTCTCTGCTAAAAATGAGAGTATAACAAGGAGTGGAATAACTATTTTAATATTCATAATATTTTTTGATTAGTTTTTTTCATAAGTATAATTTCTACTGCATTATTAATATATTAAGACATATTTTTCCGAATTTTTATTTACCAGCTCAAAGGTTAATTCAATTTTTCCTCCACCAACTAAAATATATCCCTGTGGCGGTTCTTTAATTATCCATATGCCATCTTTCTTAACCCCTTTTCTGAATTTAATGCTCTCATCCAGCCATATATACTTTTTGCTGAAACCATTTACTTTATATACAATGCACGAACCATTGCACAACAGTCCTTCCTCTAATATACCATCATTATTAGAATCAGGATCTACTCCAAAACCAATGTATATGAGCTCATCAGGAAAATTAAATTTTTTTGTTCTTGTATCACCTATCAAACTATTTTTATCATAGAGATTACGAGAATTTCCACTTGCCACCATTGTAGAAATTTCTCCTATCAATTCGCTACATTCTCTGTCAACATTTTTTTCTGCTATAATCCTGCTAGCATATCTAAATCCAAGGAAGAAAATGGAAAATATAATGGCTATCATAACAACACTAATAACAAATCTCAAAGGTATGAATGTTGCTTTTTTATCCTGCACTAAACCTTTCTTTTTAATTTGCATATAAACCCTGCATTCAACAATAATGAAATTATTATTAAAATTAAAAAGAATCCCGGCATGCTTTCTCCTTTATCATATCTCCATTCTTCTGATTCAATATATGCAACAATTACAGTGAATTCAATAAATTTATCGTCTTCCATTGTGCTAAACTGCGCCTTTATGTTAAGTGGAGCTATGCCATCTGTCCAGTTTCCAGTCGGTCTGACAGTCCATTCATATATTTTACTCCATCCTTCTGGAATATTATTTGCTGAAACTATCTTTCCACATATCCCTATATCACTCTCTCCTTCAATAACCTCATAAATTTTTGAATTTCCTATTTCTTCAAGCCATAAATGGAGCCAAGGAATTTCCTTTTTTGTTGTAATTTTTGCTTTTATCTTAAATGGCTCATGAACTTTCATAGTTTTATAAACTGTGGAATTTTCCCATTCATTCCATTTACCATTTTCATCTAAAGTTTTAACCCATGCTCTTAAACTGCCATATTCACATTCACCTGCAATTGAAAGAGAAGGCATTATTATGATGAAAAATGTAAAAAAATAGAGAAATTTGCTCATTTCATCCCTCCTTCCCTCCAACACTGTTCTCTTCAATTATCGGAGAACCAGCCATATCAACAGGAGATAAATCTCCAATTGGCAATTTTCCTGAAGGAACAATACCTACGCTCATTGTATCAAATCCAAATTCCAGGCATTTACATCTTCCAATCTCTTCTCCATAACAAACCTTATCCTCAACAATTGCAGATTTTCTGCAATAAATCTGTCCTGTATGCCCAAAAAATGCGTCTGGAACTGTCTCATCATTGCTATCCACTATTTTAAACACGCCCCAGCTTCCTTCAACATGAATATACCATAAATTTAGCGTCGCAATCCAAGGCGTAGCAGGAGTAGGAGGGAGAACAGGCAATCCAGTTGGTCCAAAAATACATATGTTTTTTATGTTAAAATACCAATTTTCCTCTCTGGCAATATCCTCATATTTTTCTCCCATTAAGTTTTCACCAACTGCACCAAAATAATGTGGGTTTGAATTTATGGCGATGGTAACATTTTCTTCCCATTCATGTGGTTTTATAAGTTTCATTTCCCTGCCAAAATGAACTGAATTGATTTTAGAAATATTACCCTCATATTTTATTTTGTTTCTCTCATAATCTTTATATTCAAAATCCGCATCATATTTTTTGAGTTCTTTATTAACAATATTTTCCAATTCATCCTTAATAGATTTATTCAAACATTTCTCTATTTCATTTACAAACCATTCTCGCATCTCAGCAATAACTTTTGCTCCTGCACTTTTGTATTTCCCTCCCTCCATGTAATATTCTCTGTTTATATACCTCTCTCTATTCTCTCTAAATTTTTTTAATAATAAAATCCTTTCTCTTTCAATATCATCTATGGTAGAAACTATTTTTTTGTTTGAAGAAAAATATGAGATGTTGCTATATATATCCTTATCATTTCCTATCAATTTAACAATCTCTTTTAATGCTTTCACCACTTCTCCATTCTCTCCAATTAACCAAGAAATATTATATCCTTTTGTATCATTCAATGCAGTATTATTTTTCCAAGTAACCTGATTGTAAATACCTTCCTCTCCTTTACCAATATCAAGAGAAATATCAATGAGGGTATTTCTATAAGGAATAAATTTACTGTTTATATAAGAGCGTAAGAGATGCTCCAAATTATCATCTTTACAAACTTTTTGAGAAGAGGAATTAAAGATTTTTTCATGAAAAACATTTTTTACATCTGGATAATTGTGTGCATAAATTATGAATGTAACATTCTCTTTAACCCAGTGATTCACATTGTATTCAACCCATTCATAAATAGGAGTGTTATTTTCAATTCTCACTATTTCATAGTGCTCCCAAGTTTCATTTCTTTTCCAGTTAAGGCTCCAGTTTTCATAATATGGAAGAGATGATGGAATCTCATCTTTATTGATAAAAGATTGTAAAGGTTTGCTCTGAGTTAAATCCCACGAATTTCCAGATTTAAATCTCCATTGGGCGGTATTTATTAAATTTGAGTAGAATTCTTTTACTATTTTTCTCTTAACTTTTGTTTCAAATGAGGATTTATAAGTTTCATATACTCTATCAACAATTTCATTCAGTACTGTTTCATTTATTTCACTCAACCAAATTTTTGTATATACATCTCCTTCAATATTTTTTTCTGTCGGATCTCCATTTTTTGTTGTCAGACGATATCCATCAAAACTGTATCCTTTAAATTCTTTCTCCGCCCTTAGTTCTCCCTTATCATTTATGTAATAATATAGTGTTTCGCTTTTTTCTAATATGTTCCTAGCTGTTTCAGCAACTGATACATTTCCACTTCTTTCAACAATTGAAGAATTAACTTCATTTTGAAGATTGGTAACTATCTCTCTGGCAATAGTTTCATTTTGTTTTCCTACAGTTCTAAAAAAATTATCATAAGAAAAGGGTTGGAAAGGAATATAATTTATTAGAAAATCGCTTATTACTTCATCCATATTTTCTGTTACATATTTATCTTTTGCTGTTATATTGCTTTTAGAAATCAAATCGTTCATGTTTATTGCAAGATGAGCAAGTGATAAAGGATCCACACTATTGAAAACCATATATTCTATTAGAATTAGACATAGATTAGTTAAATACTGGAGCCATCTGTTATCAACTATATTTGCAACCCAATCATACTTATTGGCATACTGAAGCAAAGTTCTTATCTCTGTATATCCTTCTCCAATTACAGTAAAAACTCCCATCAGAGGAGATATTCCATTTATGCTATCTTGATATGTTTCTATTAATTCTATCAATAAAGGTAATCTCGATGGAATCAAACAACTGATATTTATCTTTTTTATCCATTTCTCCCCTGAAGATAAATTGCATATTTCTATTTTGAAATTGTCTATAAAAGCTTTCCAGTATACTGGATATGTCTCGCTTTTTTCAGATACGAGTAAATCAATTTCATCCTCTCTTTTTAATTTCATATCTACTGTGTAGAGTTTTATATCTCTCCAATCATTAACGGCACCATTATTTTCGGGATCAAAAATATTGATAGAGTAATAGGTATTCCTGTATAGGTTATTTTTAAATGTGACATTTAGATAGTCATTGAAATATTTTCTCGCCATATTTCTTGCCCAGTTTTGATTGAATTTAATTATTTCATCATATTCATCTATAATATCAGGGTCTCCTCTGTCATAAATTCCATTTTCATTAAAATCAGCATAATCTCTAGATGCTGGGGTTGGTAAATTTGAATAAATGACAGGAAGTTCTCCTACTTTCTGAAAAGCTTTCAGAAAACTGTAAGATAGAATTCTTGCCATATCTATTTCAGCATATTTTATTAAATATGTAACAGAATCCTGCTTAAGCATATAAGATATATCTTTGATTCTCTCTTTTTCAAGAGTAGTTATAATTCCTGACACTATTGCACTTCCTATAACCAGAAATATTCCAAGTAGAGCAAAAGGTATTCTCCCTCTGGTATCTGCCATCATTTTCATTTCATTCCCTCCATATCGCAAGAGACATTTTAGCCCTACATAGATTGATATTTTTCAAGAATCGTTCAAAAATATATGATTCTATATTTTCAACAGAAGATTTTTCAACTATTTCTTCAACTATAAATTCAATTTTATCATGAATTTTCTTTTCAATGATTTCCTTGGATTTTTCTTTGGCATATAACTTTATTTTTTCTAAAAGCTGATATATTGTATCTTCTGTTGACTGACCAACAAATGAAGATAAACTGTTTTGAAAGGCGTTCTGTAAGGAAATATTCAGATATTTTCCTAAACCTTCAGCAACAATATTATTTACAATGGAAAGAGATTCATCAAAAAAATGTTCTATCCCATAGTATATTCTATTGAATATGTAATCGACTAAAATATCTATTAAGCTCCTCATTTCAAATTCATCAATAAAATCTCCGTCTCCATTATAGTCAAATCCCTTCCATATAGTTTTGTTGAATAGTTCCATTAAAATATTTTTCAAAATGGATTTTAACTCTTCTTTATTAATAGAACCATTTTCAAATCTGGAAAAATTTTTCTTTAAATCGGAGTTTAAAATGAATTCTTTTATTTTCTCAATTGAAAATCCAAGTTCAGTAAAAAACGTGGGAGGTATTGCCAGATAAGTATTAGATGTATATACATCCAAGTTTTTAGGTATGGATTCGCCAACATATAGATATCCGCCAAAATCAAATCCATCAATTGGATTCCATATTATGGTTAAATTATATTTATATTCGTTCCCAATCAGTTCATCCAAAAATTTTTTTAGAGACATTTTCAACATATCTGTAAAATTTTGGGTTAAAATGTTTATTCTATAACCAAATAATTTAAGCTGGCAAGCCAAGCAATCTGCACACAGATGAACATATGTGAAATGAAGCTGTTCTCTTTTCATTAAATTATCTACAATTGGTTTAATTAAAATGTGGGAAGCATTTATTCCCATATCTTCTAGTATATCTCTGGCATTTAAATGCTCAAATTTGTCTACAGTACACGTCATCAACTGATAAAGAATTTCATCTGCCTTCTTCTCTTCCTCTTTCTGAATATATGTTTCTGTAACTATATTATCTATTAGGGCAGGTAATAGTATAATTCCTGAGATTGATACCAGCATACAGAATAAAATTGCGTCATGCATTACAGATATTCCTCTCTCATCCTTATAAAATTTAATTTGTCACACCTCCCATACCATCACGCTTAACACTCCAGGAACTTTCTTTACTTCATTTAAATAAACAGTAACACGTTTTGATACTGTAATATATTCTGTAGTGGGTAATCTTCCTCTTATCAGTGGATTTTTAAGTTCGTCATATCCTTTTTTCAGCTCCAGTTTTAATGCAAATCTCTCACCTTCTATACCACTTTCCTTTATTATCTCATCCATAATCTTTTCGTTGATTCTCTCAAAATTTATTAGGCTTATAAGCCCTCCTTCCATCATTATGCCTTTCTTTGCGAGGGCGCCGTCAGACGTTGTTATTTTTTCCAGAATGAAATTGGCTGTTTGATACTCATCTATGCTTTCCATTTCCTGATTATATGAGTGATAAACTCCTGCAATCATTATAAAAAATATAGCAAATCCTGTCATAATTATTGCAAGGGCAGGAAGAGATGTGAGTTCTTCTGAAAGTCCTCTCTCATCTCTGATAAATGATGACATATTCTTCCCTTCCTTCTTCAGTATATAAAAATATTTTTTCTATATAAACAGATTTTTTTGTTTCTATACTTAAAGGATTTAGTGAAAGATGAACTGCTGTAGAATTAAATTCCTTTTCAATATTTTCTTTTGAAATTTTGCTCTCTGGAGACGAGCCATTATTTCCCTCTCCATATATATTGCTCAGATAGTTACAAATTCCATTTATTCCATATCCATCCGCCACTGGAGGATTCGCCCATACACGAAAAGGAAATCTTTTTTTAACAATAATCTCCTCATCTGGTATTTTTACAGTTATATATTCTGTAGAAATTTTTACTTCATATCCATAACTTTTATCAGGAAATTTATATACAATCTTCTCTGGAAACTCCTTTAATGAAGCAGATTCTATAGCAGTTGTAAAATGGATTGTGATATTTTCAATCTCAGCTTTTCTCTGCCATTCATCAAAAAATAATGATGAGGTTATTGCTCCAAGAAGTATTCCTGTTGCCAATAAAAGTCCAATCTGGTTTAACAGCCATGAAATATCACCTCTTTTATCTCCCAACAGGAATAATTTTAACATACTTATCTCCTTCTTTCTCCATCAATTCAATAACAATTTCATGTGTGTTTTTATACAAAATTGCAACATCACCATTTTCTCCAGTAAAATAAAAATTTTTTGCATAAAAACTCCTCTTTTCTCCCCATCTCATCAGTATATAATAATGATTTTTCATATCCGGGTTTGAGGAACCAAAAACAACTTTATCCACTCCATATGGAAGATTCAATTTTATTTTTTTATTTGAAACTCCATCAGAAGAAACGTACATCTTTTTTACCTCAGATATTACCCTGTTAATCTCTTTAATTGCTTCATTCATTTGATAATCTTTCCACATACTATATCCTGCAAATCCAATAAGAGCTATTGCTATCCCTGCCACACATATTGCAATTAGATACTGAAAAGATAATTCATTTATACCTCTCCTATCTGACATTTCTATTCACTAAATATATTTTTATTCCAGTTGAAAAGAGAAGTATAATGCCAATCAAAATTGCAAAAGAAGGAGAAACTACTGTCTCTCTATAACCTAAGAATAGAAGTATGCCCATTATAAAAGCTATAATTCCTCCTACAATTCCTGTTATTTCCATTGGAAATTCTACCCTACCAATCTTAACGATTGTTTTATTTTTAATTTCTCCTAATTTTTCTTCAATTTTCTCAATTTTTCTCATATATTCATTTGATTGTTCAGTATTTCTTCTTTTTTTCAGAGAGATAACTGGAATTTTTTCTTTATAATTCTTCAATTTATTCATTTCTTCCTTAATAAGTGCAATCTCCTTTTTAACTTCAGTAAATTTTTCCCCAAAACTTTCATGGTCAATCATTCTTTCCTCTCCAAATCTTAGTCCCTCAAATGGTTCATCTGATAATCTCCTCTCCACAGCATCCAATCTTTTTTCGAGAGAATCCAGTTTTAATTCAATTCTCTGTATCCAGTTGCCTATTTTTCCCAACTCCTTATTTTTTGAAGAAGTTTTATATTTATTCCTTTTACCAATTTTTAAATGCATCTTAATCAACTCTTACAACTTTTATTGCATTTTCCTCGTAAAAATCTCTGTAGCAACTATTATAACTAACTTTTATATTGAGATATCCTTCCCTCCTTTCTCCAATAGTTATATTTAAGCGCAGAATAACTTTCCCATCTTTTCCAGTGATTTCGGAATCAGCCCCTCCTAAGCCCATTACAGTCACAACAGCATTTCTTAGGGGGTTTCCTTTTTCATCCTTCACTCTTATTTCTATTTCACATTTTCCATTCCCTCCATTTATCTCTACCAGAGAAGGTTTCCATGCCACCTGCATATTTTTCATTAAAAAACAGTTTGTAGAAATATAATATACTATTAATCCCAGAATAATTGCTCCAAATATCATGGTTACAACTAATCTCAGAGGTAAATCTACAACGCCTCTTTCATCTGACAGCTGATTCATCCTCCAACTTTATCCTACTCTTGCTATTACTATAAATTCTTCCTCAATATGTTTATTATATCCAGATGCAGATACTGTAGCTTTCATATATTCCTCATTTTCATTTGCATTTAATTTTGCTCCTCTAACTATTATAGTTGCCTTTCCATCATCTCCTGTTTTTCCTGAGCCAGCTCCATTTGCTCCAGTTATTGTCACAGAAGCACCAGAAATTGGATTTCCTTTGCTGTCAGTTACTTTCACAACAACTTCAAAATCGCTTATATTAATCTCCCCAAGACCATTAACTGTTTTAAGGTTTCCTTCTTGCCCATCGACTGATATACATCCAATTGAAAGGTTTCCTTTTGGCTTAAATTCACCTATCACTGCAATTATTGCTGCCAGAACAATTCCTGCAATGACCACAATTATAACCAGTCTCATGGGCAATCCTTCTATTCCTCTTTTATCCTTAAACCAGTTATTTTTAATCATTTTCCCCCTCTATAATAAATAAAAAATTGTTATTAAAAAGTTTTGTGACATCTCTGATATTGTCTAATATTTGAAGAGAATATTTGGTATTGTCCTAATTTACGATAGTTTATTATACTAGAACATAATATACTATTAGGTGAAAAGAATGGCTCGTCCGAGAGGAACAATTAATGTTGTTTGTCAAAATCCCAGATGTAAATATTATCTGAAAGAAAAAGGAAAGGACATCATTAAAAGTGGTAAATATTCAACAGGTCATCAAAGATATTATTGTAAACACTGTAGGACCTATTTTATGGAAACGAAAGGAACACCTCTCTACAGAAGGAGATTATCAGAAGAGGAAATAATCCAAATATGCAAGCTTCTTGTG
>DRIF01000164.1 GCA_011052825.1 Thermoplasmatales archaeon | reverse complement strand
TTTTCTGATGTTTTGATTTAAGTAATAATGCCAGAACCAATGACTTTGGAGGATGTGGAGGTCTACCTCTTTTGGAAATTTCCCATGGTTCAGGCATCCTGTCAATGATTTTCTTTGCGTTTTGAATGAACCATTCATCCTCATTTTTCATAGCAAGATTGTATATCTTCCAATTGGTTTTGAATTTTCTGTCTACTTTCTTATCCTTATTGCATCCCATCCATTATGTAGAATAAAAATATCTAAATTTATTTTTCGGACAACGCTTATCAGAACCTTTTCTTGCATCTCGGCAGATACAGATTTAAAAATGGTAAATCTGTATCTGCCCTGTAAGAGCACCTTTCCAAAATACATTTCTACTAATGGCATATTTATCATCTCCTACTTTTTATATTTTTGGGACTAAATACTTATTACAATGTCACCTAACGTTCAGCGGGTAACTGAAGTCCAAACCAAAAGGCGAAGATTTGAGGGATAGTCAAAGACGATAGTAACGGAGTAAAGTGGAAGAGTGAAGTGACAAGCGATTACCATATTGCCCAATTTCACCTACTTACATCGTCTCAAACGCTCGTCTCAATTTCTCTGCAATATTTCGTTTTAGAGCAAAACACATAACAATATATGCTGTTAGTAAGACATTTCCTATTATCAATAAGCATCTTGTGATTACAACATTGAAACCCATCACCACGGGAGGTGGGGATATAAGGTTTTCAAAGGTTAAATTGAAGAGATTGGCAAGATGCATGCCCAACGGAATGCCAAATATCATACTGATGAGAGAAAGTATCAGGCTTTCCCATAGAATACTCCCAAGGATTTTACCATTGGAGAAGCCCATAGATTTCAATACTATTAATTCCCACCCCCTCTCCATGAGAGAAATGAATGAGAAGAGCGCCGCGACCAGCAAAACCAGTGTCATCGTTACCATATCCATTGCATAGACCATTCCATAGTATTCGTCCATAAGATTGAGCCATCCGTTCTTAAGTTCATCCTTTCTAACCCACGACCTAATGAATGAAATGTTTTGAAGCATGCTATCTGCCTGTATTTCTTCATTTTTTTCCAATTTGAGAAGTACTCCAGTTGAAATTATGAAATTTTTGAATACATATCCTTCGGAGGAACCAAACTCTCGAATTATCCCAGATACATTTTTTTCATATACTCCCTGTGGCGTTGATAGAGAAACTCTACTACCAACTTTCAACCCCAATCTATGTGCGACATCTCCAGATACGAGGACACCATCCGGATCAACATTTCCACTGATAAGTGAAAAACGGCGCATTTTAGTATTTTTGTTTAATTCTATTAACTGTATGATTACACTCTTGTTTTTATATGATATCTGAGCACCGCATTCTCTATATGGTTCGATATGTTCAGCTCCAAGGTTCTGTCCCAGTGCCTGCAAGACCGAACTATTCTGAGGTGTATTGAAACTGACTTTAATATTCCACACCTCATTCTTATCAAATCTCTCTTTAATTCCAGTTTCATAGCTGCTCATAGAGAGAGCAAATGAGAGTCCAAGAGATAATATAAGTGCAATTACCATGACTGTGCTAATGCCTCTTGCTCTATGACCAAATATGTCCCTGAAGATGAGTTTTTTTTCCGGTGATATTAGACTTTTGCTCATTATCCTTGCTCCTTTTCTGCCCGCTATGTACTGTCTCATTGCCTCTGAGGGAGTAAAGGAGGCTGCACGATAAGATGGAACAAATGCACCGACTATCGAGAAAACAATTGCAAACACTCCAGCATAAAAAATATAGCTCAGATTCAATTCAGGACTCAGGAATCGATGAGGAATTTTGAGTACTGTAGCACCCCAGTAATTCATTATAAAGGATAACAGCCATGAAGCCATAGGAATGGATAAAATAACACCCACTACTGCAGATATACTTGAAAACCCGAGATAATGGGAGAATATATCCCACTTTGTAAATCCCATCGCCCTGAGTGCCCCTATCTCATGTCGCCTCTTCTCGATAATTCTCGATAATACTACAAATATGATAAAAGCAGATATTCCAAGCAAGAGGAAGGAAAAGAGATTTGCAAGTGAATTCATGGCACTCAGGTCCTCTCTGAATGCAGTATGTGTGAAGGTCTTACTTGCGGGTTTGACTACGGCACCGATTCCCCTGCTCATAAAAAACGTGCTGAGATTTGATGCAATTTCATCCGCTTTATTATGCTCTGATACTTTGATATAAAAAGTGTTAACAGAACTGTTTATGATGTTTTTAGGTACAAAAAATATCCCAAAATCTTCCTCAATCCACCCTTCTGGAGAAATTAAATATATATATTCTGGTGAGAAACATATACCAGAAACCGTGAAGTCCATAGATTTTCCATTTACATAGAGAATGATTTTCTGCCCAATCTTAATATTATGTCTATCGGCGTAATGATGTTCAATAACAACCTCATTCCCTCCCTCCAAGTCTCCACCTTCCAGAATCTGATAATCATTTACCCTTTCTCCTATTTCAACCTCACATATTTCCCCTCTAATCCTTACATGGTCGATGAATGTATATGTCAGAGTTTTCCAAAATGAGTGAAAAATTGGTTCAATTCATCAATTTTCGAGTAAAATTTTTCGAGTTTATTGAGCATTTACATGCATTTTGAATTTAGGCATATGAAATTGCTTTATTTTCAATAATTCAGTTATAGTTCCCGCTAAGGAATTGAATTTTTAATTCAAAATTCTTTTATTCTTAAAAGAAAACAGATGGTCTATTCAGTGCTTTTATACCTTTTTTGAAATAAAATAAGGCATAGATTAGCTGAGATAAAATAGACAATGCAAAATGTTTTGCAGCATTTATAA
>DRIF01000163.1 GCA_011052825.1 Thermoplasmatales archaeon | reverse complement strand
TGCATTGTCTATTTTATCTCAGCTAATCTATGCCTTATTTTATTTCAAAAAAGGTATAAAAGCACTGAATAGACCATCTGTTTTCTTTTAAGAATAAAAGAATTTTGAATTAAAAATTCAATTCCTTAGCGGGAACTATAACTGAATTATTGAAAATAAAGCAATTTCATATGCCTAAATTCAAAATGCATGTAAATGCTCAATAAACTCGAAAAATTTTACTCGAAAATTGATGAATTGAACCAATTTTTCACTCATTTTGGAAAACTCTGATTTATAGTTATTGCAGGCATAATAATATCAATAGTAATAGCAAGATTAAAATGTCAGCAGGAGCAATAGCAGTGGCTTTATTTGGGGGCTTTACACTTTATGGAGGATTAGCTTATTGTATATACAAGGCTTTAAAAAAGAAATAAAAAGGATGAATTAAATCCATCCTCTTATTTTCATTGCCTCAGCAACTCTTTGTATGCTCACTATGTATGCTGCTGTCCTCGGATGAATATCCTTTCCCTTTTCTTTATATTCCTTCTGTGTATTTATAACGTCCCAGAATGCTTTACTCATTTTTTTATCCAGCTTTTCGTAAACCTCTTCAAATTCCCAGTAATATCCATTTATATTCTGAACCCACTCAAAGTAGCTTACTGTAACACCACCAGCATTTGCCAAGAAATCAGGCAGAACAAGTCGCCCATTTTTATGAAGAATTTCATCTGCTTCAGGTGTTGTTGGGCCATTTGCAAGTTCAAGAATTATTTTTGCTTTTATATTTTCTGCGTTGTCATGCCTTATTACATTCTCAAGAGCAGCTGGAATTAATATATCTACATCAAGTTCAAGCAATTCTTCATTTGTTATCCTGCTTGCTCCTTCATAATTAATTACGCTTCCTGTTTTGCTTTTAACCTCTGCAGTCCTGTTGTAAGGCAAACCTTCCTCAAAATATATTCCGCCTTTCGAATCACTAACCGCAACAACTTTTGCATTTCTGAAGAGTCTCTTTATCAGGAGATGAGCAAACTGTCCCGCATTTCCATATCCCTGTATTGCAACTGTAACTGCATTTTCAGCTGGCATTGTTTCTTCAAGTTTCTCCAGTTCTTCATACGATTTGTGCATTTTTCCTTCATTTTCTTCGAGAGGCAATCCTATATATTTTGCCGCCTCTCTCAAAACATACATTCCTCCTCTTGCTGTTGCGTCTGCTCTTCCCTTGCTTCCTCCTACCTCCAATGGCTTGCCGGTTATTACGCCTGGTGCGTTGTAGCCGACGATTTTGCTGTATTCATCCATCATCCATGCCATTATCTGGGGTGTTGTATACACATCTGGTGCTGGTATATCTTTTTCTGGACCTATAAATCTTCCTAAAGCTCTTATATATCCTCTTGCAAGTCTTTCTTTTTCTGAATCACTCATTTCTTTTGGATTGCATATCACTCCTCCCTTTCCTCCTCCGTATGGCAGATCAACTATTGCTGTCTTCCATGTCATCCATGCAGCAAGGGCTTTAACAGTGTCAAGACTTTCCTCAGGATGCCATCTTAATCCTCCCTTGGTTGGCCCTTTTGCATCATTATACTGCACTCTGAAACCTGTGAATACTTTTGTCTTTCCATTGTCCATTTTTACAGGTATGCTGACAATAAGGGTTCTCATTGGTTCTCTCAACATTGCATGTGTTGCTTCATCAAGTTCCATTATTTTAGCTGCCTCATCCAACTGCTTCTGGGCTATTTTAAAAGGATTTAATTCTTCCTCCATTTTTTCACCGATGGTAATAGTTATTAAGAATTTAAAGATTAATTGACTTTTGCTAACAATTATCACGAAAATAAATTAAATGATGAACCGCTTTACCCTTAGAATGAAAAAAGAACCACCTCCTGAAGGCGATTTGCATGCTTGGATGGATGAACAAGAGCGGAGAAACTGCAAAAGACTTAAAGGAGACTTTAGTAGCTCTCTCTTTTTCAACATTTGGTGTTTTGCTGACAGGAATAATAATTGGTTCTTTTACTGATTCATTTAGAGATTTTCCAGCTCTTCTTATTTTAATTCCACCTGCAATTGATATGAGAGGAAATATTTTTGCTTCTCTCGGCTCAAGATTAGGAACTTATTTGCATACTGGAGAGGTAAGCATTGATAAAAAAAGCGAGATTTTAAACGAGAATATATTTTCCTCATTCAACCTGACTTTTTCAATGAGCTTTTACCTCGGATTTTTGGTATGGGTTATTGCAAGCTATATTGGAAATAATTTATCTCTCATTTCAATAATTTTAATTTCATATCTGGCTGGTTTTCTCTCTGCAGTTGTAATGACCTTATTCACATTTACAATAGCATTTGCATCATACAGAAAAGGATGGAATCCTGATAATGTAACTGCACCTCTCATCACTCTCGCTGGAGATATTTTCACACTTCCTTTTCTCTTGCTGTCTTTTAATATTGTTATAAAAATAGGAGAAGGTTATCAAATGTTCATGCTTTTAATTTTTATTTTGGCGACTGTAGCAAGTTTCTACCCTTTAAAAATGGAGAATTTTCGTAGAATAGTTATAGAGAGTTTTCCTGTATTTATTATATGCGGTTTGCTAAGCAGTTTATCTGGAAACATACTTGGCTCACATTCGCATATCCTTGTAAATTATGCAACAATTCTTGTAATACTCCCCGCCTTCCTAGAAGATGGAGGAGCAATAGGAGGGATACTATCTGCACGTTTTTCATCAGCCCTCCACACAGGAGAGATAAAATATGGAAAAATTCCTAAAAAAGTATTGCGTGTATTCCTAGATATGCATTTAATAGGGGCTATAGTTTTTCCCATAATTGGAATTTTTGGTTATTTGATTGGAATGTTTTTCTCCTTTAATGTGAATGTAATTAAAATTGTAATGATTTCCTTCATTGCAGGAGAATTGCTAATATTTATTGTAAATTTGCTCTCCTTTTATATATCAACAGTATCCTTTAAAATGGGAATTAATCCAGATAATGTTGCTATTCCAATCTTAACCAGCTTAATGGATTTTGTTGGCACTGCATGTCTTATTGGAGTGGCCTTTATATTAGGATTTGCCTAATAAAATTTCTATCGCTGAAACATTTCTGTCTTCTAGTTCTTCTGTGAATATTTTTATATCCTTTATTTCCACGCCTTCTAAAAATTTATTCATACTAATCTGACAAGCGTCTACAGCAGTAGAAATTGCTTTTCCTCTTGCCTTTACCATAACTTCATCTGCTCCTTTCTCAAATTCTGTTACAACAGCAGTTGCATATTTAATCGGCGCTTTGCTTCCTATATATATTACTGATGGCATCAAAAGGCAATAAAATAGTTTATATAAATTTTTTTGTATGAAAAGAACGTTGTTTAAAATTTGAATCACATTCTCATTTTTCTCTTTACCAACCAAATTTCAATGAATAGATGAGAGCATTTGAAATATAATAAACTTTTCCAATCAGAAGGGGATGAATTAATAGAGGAATGAAATCTTTCATTCTTATATCATGAAATTCTTTTCCATTTATTTTTTTAAATAAAATTTCCATCTCATTATTGCTCAAACTTTCTATTGCTCTTCTTCCTTTTATTAAAACCGGATTGCAGAATTTTTTTATCACTTTCTTTTCATATTCTCTTAAATTTTCCAGGTTCTCGGATAAGATTTTTCCTGCGTGTATTGCCGGTGATATCCCTCCCAAAGAAAATGGATTTGTTATTGATGCAGAATCTCCAATCAATGCAATTTTTTTATGTGCAATTTTTCTCGGGAAAAAGCATGGAATCAACCCAGCTTGCTTTTTCAATATATTTCCCTTTATCCTTCTTTCCCTCAAAAATTCATTTAGTTTGTAAAATTTTCCTATTAAACCAGCATTTATGCTATTTTCTTTTGGAAAAATCCATGAATAATAACTGGAAAATTTTTTATCAAAATATATCTCAAGAAAATTCATATTTGATGTATCATATTCTATCTCATACTGACATCCAATTTTATATTCATATTTATTGCCAAAATAATTTTTTGTGACAGAGAGAGGACCATCAGCTCCTATACATATATCATATTTTATTTTACCACTTTTTGTATAAATAAATTCATCATCCACCTTCATCACTTTTTCACAAAACTTAATTTTACTTCCTTTTTCGACTATTTCTTCAGCCATCTTTTTCATTAATCTCTCTCTTTCAAGAACAACTCCATCCATTTTAATATAAAAATATTTATCAATAAAAGAAAGTTTTATTCCATCAACCTTTTTTGATATGAAGGGCTTAAAATTGAAGGGCAGAAGTTCAAGTGAAGAAAAATTGCACCCTTCTGCACAGGCACTGCTTTTTATCCATTCATTTTTTTCAAGAATTTCCACTTCATATCCTTTTTCAATTAAAAATAATGATGCTGTTAGCCCAGCAATCCCAGCACCAACAATGTGTATCACAATAAAATATTCTTTTATATTTTAAATACTTCTTTTTATTATCTTTTAGTGGAAGTTATATGTGGAAGGATATACAGAAATGGTCTCACAAAAGCATGCATTGGAATAGAAGATGGAAGAATAGTTAAAATCAAAAAAAATATTGATGGGAAGAAAAAGGATTATGGGGATGCAATCATATTCCCTGCTGGCATTGACGTACATGTTCATTTTAGAGAGCCAGGTTATGAATATAAAGAAGATTTTTTTACAGGAAGCAGGGCATCTGCCATGGCGGGGGTGACATGCATACTTGATATGCCGAATAATAAACCTGCAATATTAAAAAAAAGAGATTTTGAGGAAAAGATTAGGAGAGTAAAAAACAAGGCATGCATTGATTATGGAATGTATGCAGGTATAGTAGGAAAGGAATTTGATGATATGGAATGTATAGCATATAAAATATTTCTCTCCAGAGATAATGAAATTTTTTGCAAAATTGAAAAAATTAAGGAAATTTTAGAGAAAGTTAAAGAAAAGAATAAAGCGATTGCAATTCATGCAGAAGTTGAAGCTTGCATAAAAAGAGGAGGAGCCAGAAATTTAAGAGAGCATGAAAGAAATAGAGAGATAAATTGTGAGATTGAAGCAGTCAAAAAGATTATTAAAGCAAATGAAAAAATTAAGGCAAGAGTTCACATATGCCACATAACTTCATCAAAATCAGTTGATTTGATAAAGGATAAAATAAATTTTGGAGTTACATTACATCACATCCTTTTCTCTTATGAAAGCAAATTTAAATACAGCGCAATGGGGAAGGTGAATCCTCCTTTGAGGAGCGAAGAAGAAAGGAGGAGATTGTTTGAAAAATTAATTAAAGGAGAAGTTCCAATAATGGAAAGTGATCATGCTCCTCATCTTCTGGAAGAAAAAGAGGATTTCGCTGTATCTCCCTCAGGAATGCCTGGGGTGGATGCCTTGCTTCCGATAATGCTTTATAGGGCTAAGAAAGGAGAAATTGATATCAATTTGTTGCAAAGAATGGTTTGCAGTAATCCCGCTGAATTTTTTAGGATAAATAAGGGTAGGATTGAAATTGGAAAAGATGCAGATTTTATTGTTGTGGATTTTAGAAAAGAGAATAAAATAAAAGCATTTTCAAAATGTGGATGGACTGCATATGAGGGAATGAAATGCATTTATCCAGAGTATGTTTATCTGCGTGGAGAAAAAATAGTGGAGAATGGCGAATTTATTGGTGAAAAGGGTATGGGAAGAATGATAAAATGAGTGCTTTGATGGAATGGATGTGGGTTATTATTCTGGCAATGTCTCCAATATCAGAGCTTAGAGGAGCAATACCTTTTGCATTTGCATACAAATTGAATTTATATTTTGCTATTCCAGTTATAATTTTTGCAAACTTCCTACCAGCTCCTTTCATTATAAAACTTCTTGAACCAATTGAGAATTGGCTGAGAAAATGGAAATTCTGGAATAATTTATTGAATAAAATTTTCAGTTATACGCGAAAAAAAACAAAAAAAAGCATAGAAAAATGGGAAAGTTTGGCTTTAATAATTTTTGTAGCAATTCCACTGCCTGTTACAGGAGCATGGACTGGGAGTTTAGCATCTTATCTCTTTGGTTTGGATTTTAAAAAATCT
>DRIF01000162.1 GCA_011052825.1 Thermoplasmatales archaeon | reverse complement strand
TAATGCCAGAACCAATGACTTTGGAGGATGTGGAGGTCTACCTCTTTTGGAAATTTCCCATGGTTCAGGCATCCTGTCAATGATTTTCTTTGCGTTTTGAATGAACCATTCATCCTCATTTTTCATAGCAAGATTGTATATCTTCCAATTGGTTTTGAATTTTCTGTCTACTTTCTTATCCTTATTGCATCCCATCCATTATGTAGAATAAAAATATCTAAATTTATTTTTCGGACAACGCTAAAAATTAAGAAAAATTTATAAAAAGAGTTTCATTCTTTTAACATGAGGGGATGGAAGCATATAGATAACTTTGGAGAGAGTTTAAAAATATATGGTAAAGGAGAGTTAAGGCGTTTGGTGGATGATGAAGGCAAAGTAGTCATAGAATACAGAATGGAGAATTAATAAAGGCAAAATTATTACAAGATTGATGGACATTGAAAAGGCGATTGAATATCTTTCCCAAATTACTAATGAGCATGCTGAGTTTGACAAAGATGATTTCATTGAATTTGAAAGGAGAGAGAAGGGAAAAGCATATGCAATAGATGGAAGTTCTGTAAAAATATTTGATGCCTATGCATTCTCAGTTTTTGCCAGAAGAACTGGATATGTTTTTGCAGATGAAAAGGGAATAATTGAAAGGAAAATAAATGAGATAAAACTGGATTTCATATTTGATGAAAATGCTGATGAATTAAATGATGAACGTCGTCAGATGGAGGAATATGAGATTGCAGAAATTTTTTCTGATGGAATTGTATTAATGGATGGATGCTTATTTAAAAAGAGAGAGAATATTGTAGGAATAAGCAAAAAAAGTGGACAGAGAATTGGAAATGCTCCTGTTTTATTTCTAATAAAAAAATATGGTGAGAATTTTCTTGGTAAAAAATGCTGGTATTATAAAATTGGTGATGGCATGTATGCAGTTAAATTTCACCCTCATTCCAGATTTATATTCAGAGTAGATTACTGGGGAGATGATGCTAATGATATTTTTTCAGAAATATCTTCACTCTGCAATGATATAAGCTGTCTCGGATATCCATATCCACTTGCGGAAATACATAAATTGGTAAAAATAGGAAAAGATGATGCAGAATATATAAAATCCTCTTTTTTGAAAAAAGCAATTGAGAAAGGAATAAAAATTGAGGAAATTGAAGATTTATTTTATGATTACCATGAATATTTGGAGGGATAAAATGATAGGGAGGATAATTGGGAGAAATGTTGGAGAAATAGTTTTCAGGCAGAGTTATAAGGAAGATATTAAAATAGGGGAAATTCTGGTTGCAGATGATAAAGAGAAGAATTCAATATTCTTTTTGAGAGTTGTTGATATTCAATATGGACAGGAGGGGGCAGAGAAATGGGGAATAAAAACAGCTGGGGACATGCTTTTTCTGGATGAAAAGGAGGAAAAATATGGTTTAAGGGAGAAGGAGAGGAGATTGTTTAAGATATGTATTTGCAAACCTCTCGGGTATATAAAAAATGGAAGGTTTCACAAACCAAAAACTCTGCCATCTCATTTCTGTGGGATAAGAAGAGCAGATGAAAATGATTACAGATTTCTTGAGAAATATATGGGAGATATTGAAATAGGATTTTTAAGGAGTGGTGAAAAGGAGATAGATGTAAGGGTTGGAATACCAGGTGATTTCATCCCATATCATATTGGAGTTTTTGCAACGACAGGAATGGGAAAAAGCAATTTAATGCGTGTTTTTGCATCTTCAACAATGAAGACAGGAAGATATGGAATTTTAATAATTGACCCTCATGGAGAATATTATGATGGAAATGGTGGAAAGGGATTGAAACATCATCCTCTTGCAGATGAACAATTGGTTGTATACTCTCCAAATCCTTCATTTGGCATAAATAGATTAAAAATCTCTGCCTATGAAATAGGAGTTGCAGATATTGGGGATATTTTCTCCTTTAGTGAAGCGCAAAAAGAAGCTTTGTATGCCCTTCATTCAAAGTTTGGGAGGAGGTGGCTTGTTGAACTTTATCAGAGAGAAATAAATGAATTAACTGAGATTTTTGGAAAAAGGATACAGGACATAACATTCAGCGTTTTAAAAAGAAGAGCTGAAAGAATAATGAATTCAGATATAATTCATAAAGATGATGAGGTTAGCACAACAGAGAGTATAATAAACAATCTTTACTCTGGAAAAGTTGTTCTAATTGACACATCTGGTTTATATGAATACGAAGAATTGCTGACAAGTATTGTTCTTGCACGCACAATATTGAATAAAAATAAAAAATTGTTTAGAGATAAAGATAAGTTTTTCAGCATACCACCCATCTTGATAACAGTCGAAGAGGCACAGCGTGTTTTGAAAAATGGAATTTTTGCACAGATAGCAAGGGAAGGAAGGAAATTTAAAGTTGGACTATGTGCAATAACTCAACAGCCAAAGTTGATAAAAGAAGAATTGCTTAGTCAGTTCAATACATTCTTTATTCTTGGCTTAGCTGATGAAGGTGATAGAAACATTCTGAAGGCATCTGCCAAGCAGGATATTTCAAAACTCGAAAAGGAGATACAGACCCTTGAAGTGGGAGAAGGATTGATAACATATCCTGGCGCCCCCTTTGCCATCCCTGTAAAAATTCATTTGTATGATGATTATATAAGAAGCATTGAAAACGAAAGAGTGGTCAAAAAAACATTGAGTGGGGAAGTTGATGACAATTTTTATTGATTGCAGAATTTATCTTCTGAAATGGAAGTAAAATGCTAAATAATGACGTCATTTCATGAAAAATTATTTAAAATTTGGTTAATTTGAAGAGCATGAAATATAGGCATATGAAAAATTATGTTAAATATGTTCTGGTTGTTGTAATTATATGTATTTTTGTTTCTGCTGTTTTTATGTATGCATTGAGGAAAAAAGAAAATTCACTTAGCGTTGATGCAATGTATCTGCTTAAAAATGATGAAGAAGAGGATGAAATAAATATTTCTGGCATTATTTATTTAACAAATATAAGGGCGGAATCAGGAAATGTAAAAATAATTGCGTATTTAACAGAGGAATGGAGTGAAATTGCATTATATAAAAAAGAGATAATAGTGGGAAATCTCCCGAAAGATAAAACAACTGAGGTTGAATTTGAAATAAGCATTGAAAATGGAAGTTATGGTTTACAGATACTTGTATTTGAGGATGATTTGTTGAGAATAAAGGGAGGTGGCTGGATAAATGTGTATCGCCATTCAAAAGGTGAAGAATATGGTGGGATTTATCTGTTCAGGATGTTATATTTCATGAAATACATTAAGTTTTAATTTTGGAGTGCTTTTATTTTTATGAATTATTCATATTCAGCAATCTCGTCATTTGAAAGCTGTCCATTAAAATTCAAGCTTGCACATATTGACAGAATTGCTCCTCCAAGGAAAAATATAGAGGCATTTTTGGGTTCAAGAGTTCATGAAACTCTTGAAAAATTGTATAGGGATAAGTTATATGAAAAAGTTTGTTCATTAAATGAATTAATTGATTTTTACAATAAGAGATGGTTTAAAGAAATGAGTGGAAATATTTTTGTAGCAAAAGATTATGATATTGAGAATTACAGAAAAATGGGAGAGAGATATATAAAGGATTACTATAACACTTACAAACCTTTTGAAGAAGGAAGAACAATTGCTTTAGAGAAGAAGGTTTTCTTTCCATTAAATGAAAAATACTGGCTTGTTGGAATAATTGATAGAATAAGCGAGGTAGATGACATATATGAAGTTCATGATTACAAAACATCTTTGTATCTTCCATCAAAAAAAGAAATGGAAAATGACTGCCAACTCGCTCTTTATGCACTTGCCGTAGATTATTTATATGGAATCAAAGACATTGAACTGGTGTGGCATTTCCTTGCCTTCAATAAGGAAATAAGGGTGAAGAAAAAAAGTTATGAAGATGCAAAGGAGGAAATAATAGGGAGAATAGAAGTGATAGAGAAAGCAATAAAGGAAAATGATTTTCCTCCGAAAGAGTCTTCGCTTTGTCCCTATTGCAGTTATCAGCCCTTATGCCCTCTCTTCAAACATGAATACAAAATAAATGAAATGGAGGCAGAGGAAGCAACCCATGAAGAAGGTTTTGAACTTGTTAATAAATACTGGCTTTTAACCCAGAAAATAAATGAACTGGAAAAGGAAAAGGAGGAGATAAAAAATAAAATAGTGAATTATGCAATAAAAAATAATTTGCAGTATGTTTATGGAAGTGATAAAATTGCAAACGTTAAAATTTATCACAATATTGTATTCAATCAAAAAGAGTATTTAGAAAATTTGCTAAAAAAAGAAGGAATTTATGAAAAATATGCACGCTTGGACGCAATAAAACTTGCTGAAGATTTTAAAAAGAAATTGCTCCCAGAAAAGGTTATGGATTTATTAAAAAAATTTGCAGAGGAAAAGGATGTTGTCAAAATTTATTTAAGGAAAGCAAGAAGAGAGGAGTGAATCAAATTTTTTATTTTATTCCCTATTTTTTACTATTCTTGATGTAGAATATTCTATTTTCTCGAGAATCCAGCTCATTATAGAATAACTTACCTTTGTTTCGCTTTCACTTTCTTCAGATATTAGAGATTTTCGCAAAATGTTGTACCGCCTTGAGATTAACCAATGCAACTTATTCACATCATTATCTCTTTTCTCTGTCAATTTTCTTACAAGCAAGCTTTTTAATATTTTACATGCATAAGAATATGTGAAATCATATCTTAAAAAATTTCACTTTAGCTTCGCTTCAAAATATTGTAAAAATAAAAATTTTGCAAGACACTTGTTAGTAGAAAATCAGTTGGGTAGTAGAATATGATTAGACTAATTAATTATCTTAAGAAAGAAATTATCTTGTTTGGTTTTTTACTGTTACTGGTTGTTTTAGCTGGATTATACCCTTCTAAGATAATTAACTATCCTTCTTTTGTTGATTGGAATACAATTATAGCACTTACTGGATTGCTTATAATTACAACAGGGTTAAAAGAAAGTGGATACTTTAATGTCTTATCAGGATTTTTATTAAAAAAATTTAAAACTGAAAGTAGTTTATCGATTTATTTTATTTTGCTATCACTATTATTATCAACATTTCTCACAAATGATGTATCACTGTTTATAGTCATTCCATTAACTCTTAGTATCCATAGCATTGTAAAAAATGATATTTCTAAATTGGTAATACTTGAAGTAATATCTGTTAATGTGGGTTCTGCTTTAACACCAATTGGCAATCCCCAAAATATCTTTTTATGGCATATGTGGGATATTCCTTTTACGACTTTTATTATAGAGATGCTTCCGTTACTCATTGTTTCTCTTGCTATTCTTTTAATATTTGCTTGGATTATCTTTCCTGCTAGGGAGATAAAACTTTCAAAGAGAATTATTAATAATACAACACCAAATAAAACTTTATTTGTTTTCTCCGTGATGGTGCTGATGGTTTACGTAATTTTTCTAGAGATAAAATGGACTTACTTATTATTGGTTATTTTTATCTTCTATCTTTTATTCTATAGAACGATTCTGCTAAAAACAGACTGGTTGCTACTATTTCTATTTGTTGTCATATTCATCGACTTTCATATCATCTCTACTATAACCATTATATCTAAGAGTGTAAGTATATTAAACTTGCATTCTGCAAACAATGTATTTTTGTTTACTGCACTCATTTCACAATTAATTAGCAATGTGCCAGCTAGCGTGTTGGTTTCAAAGTTTAGTCATAACTGGTTTGCAATAACCTATGGAGTTAATATTGGGGGGAATGGTTTGGTCATTGGCTCTTTAGCAAATATTATTGCATTGAGATTAACAAAGAGTAAGAAAATTTGGTTAGATTTTCATAAATACTCGATACCTTATTTTATAATTTCAGGAATACTCACGTATGTATTATTTTTTATGCCATAATTTCAATCAAATATCAGTAAATATTGGATAACATAAGTGTGCGATTCGCTCAAGCCTATCTAAATCCTTTACGAGTTTCGTATTCACAACTTTATTGCATCGCAAATAAAGTTTTGCTTATCTCCATTTTAAAGTTTTTAATAAACCCTTGGGGTCTTTTATAAATAAAAATATTTCCCAGATTATAAGTGCAGAAATCAGCAGAATAACTGATAGCAGAATTGCCTCAGGAGTGATTTCAATGAATTCTCCACCTTCAGCAACATATCCCATAACATGATCCACAAATACCATTATTGCAGTACCCCATAGTATCAGATTAAGAAACCCAATTTTATAGGTTTCCCTCGCCTTATCATTAGTATACCATATTGCAGTAACAACAATTGCTGCAAGAGTCGTCACCACAAGCCACATTGTTCAACTCCCTTTGTTTATGCTTCTGCAGACTTTCTGATAACAAATCTTTTTGAGAGTATATTTGTAAGAAACACCAAAACAATCCATGTGAGAGTTACAACTATTGCCATTGCACTTCCAACTGTTGCCATCTCTTTGAGCATTGGAGCAATTTCTGCAGGATTTGCCATTGCGGTCAGGAAAGGTGGCCAAGGCACGACTTCTCCATGCCATATATGTTCAATTGCCAGCAAAGCGACTCCACCCCAAAGCATTGTGTTCAGCCAACTCAATTTCATTTTTTCCGCTTTCTCCTTGCCTACTTTTTTCTGCACAATTGTTGTTGCAACCGCTTCAACTGCTGGAATAAGAAAACACGCCATTTTTAATCACCTCGTAGCAAAATTTTATTTTTCATGTTACTGAATTGATTTCTATTATAAATATTTTGCGTAGCAAAATTATTATATTGGTAGCACGATTATACTTGGATGTGTTAACATGACGGTAGAGAGAGTTGGCGTATCTTTTGAACCTGATTTGTTGTCCAAATTTGATGAACTGATAAAAAAGAAAGGATATGAAAATCGTTCTGAGGCAATAAGAGATTTGGTAAGGAAATATTTAATTGAAAATGAGATTGAAGAAGAAGGAAAGGTTATAGGTACAATAACCATTATTTATGATCATGAAGTGAGTAACGTTACAGACAAATTGCTACATATACAGCACCATCACTATACAGAGATTTTCTCAACAACTCATGTTCATGTTAATGAACACAGGTGTCTTGAGGTTATAATTGTTAGAGGAGAAGCTAAAAATGTTAGAAGATTAGCAGATAATATAAAAGCAATAAAAGGAGTGAAACATGGAGAGCTAGTTTTGACAAAAACCTCAATTTAGTTTATTTAAGAGGTATTGGCTTTGTTTATGTCTAACGTTATCATAAAAGAAATGGAATCTATTATTCATTTGAAAAAGATTATTACAATAACAGCATCTTAACTTAAAATTATTTTGAGAGTAGTTCTTCTTTCGCTTTTTCTGCTTCTTCCATAATTTTATTTTTATCTACATAAATAAATTCTCTCCCCCTCATAATCATCTTTCCATTTATTATTACATCACTCACATTAAATCCAGAGGCAGAATAAACAATGTGTGACACAATATTGTGAATTGGAATTAAATTTGGTTCAATTTCCAGACATATAACATCTGCTTTTTTTCCTTCTTCTATACTTGCATTAACTCCAAAAAATTTTCCTGCATTAACTGTTGCCATATCCAGTGTTTGCTGTGCATTTACAATACTTGCATCCCACCTATGATGCTTATGTATTAGTGCAGCAAATTTCATTGTTTCAAACATATCAAGCTTATTGTTGCTTGCCGCCCCATCTGTTCCCAAGGTAACAACTGCACCAGCATTAAATAATTCTGGCAGTGGAGTATACCCGCCAGTTGCAAGCTTCATGTTGCTAACTGGATTATGAGAAACACATGCTCCGGATTTCGCTATCTCCATCACCTCCCCTTTTGTTATCCATCCACAATGAGCAAGTATTGTTTTTTCAGTAAGCATTCCATTTTTTTTGAGTTGTTCCAGCGGTCGAGACTTGTATTTCTTCAGAACCGTATATACTTCGTTCCTTGTTTCTGAACAGTGTGTATGGAGTAAAACATCATATCTTTTCGCTAATTCTGAAGATTTCTGTAATGTTTCTGGAGAGCATGAATAGGTGGAATGAGGGGCAACAACAGGCTTAACCATCTCATTTTTCTTCCATTTTTTTATGAATTTTTCACATTCTGGCAAAAGCATTTCACTTTTCATTTCAGGAGTATCAAAATCAATGATTGAAAAACCAGCAAAACAACGCATTCCCATTTCCAATGCAACTTCTGCAATTGTGTCTTCAAAAAAATACATATCAGCACAGCACGTTGTTCCTGTTGAAATCATTTCAATAAAAGCTAAACGAGTCCCTGCCTTTATCATTTTTTCATTTAGTTTTCTTTCAATTGGCCATATTTTTGTTGTAAGCCATTCTTCTAAAGGCAAATCATCTCCATACCCTCGCATTAATGTCATTGGAAGATGGGTATGAGTATTGATTAAACCTGGCATTATTATTTTATTTTTCAAAACAAATTCTGCCTCAACATTAACCTTTCCAATTTCAACTATTAAATCATCTTCTATGTACAAATCTCCTTCCAAAATTTTCCTCTCTTCATTCTGAGTAACTATTTTTGAATTTTTTATTAGTATACTCATTTAATCCAAGATTGTTATGTTATATGGTTCTATGAAAGGATATTCTTTCATCTCCCCCTCAACTTCTATTCTCCTGCCTTCCACATCCATACGTTCCTTTATCAATACTCCAACCAATCCACCCTCATATGATAGCCTAATCATGTATCCGTCTCTGTATGGAAAAACTGCTCTCACAAGTCCTCTCACTCTCACCCTTCCTTTCTTTGAAACATATGTTGCTGGCTTTTCTTTTACCCTGTAAAATTCATAGAAAGTCTCCCTCAACTCCTTAAGAATATCTTCATCTGATGTAACAATGGCAACTTGTCCCTTCTTTATATCTCCAGCAAAAATGAATGCTTTATTGATTCCAACAGCAAAATTTCCAGTTACCTGTGGATTTTCTCTTGCGTTTTTTGCAAATGGTGATGGATTTCCAACAACTACTTTTGCGTCTGGCGGAAGCGGGATATGAATTCTTTCTGCAACAATGAGTGCATTGCTTATTTCATTCAAACTCCAGTTTTTTATAATCTTGCATGTTTTTTCTGGTACACTTTTTTTCCATGCAAACTCAACTGCAATTGAAACTGCAACTATACCTACAATTAACCCAGCAATAAATGCTATTATGTCCATGTTACTAAATCATTTGTTTATTATTAAGCTTTATTATTTATTCCCATTTAAGGCAGATACAGATTAGCCTTCATCATATAAAAGGCTAGTCATTTTTGGTATAACTCGTAGCCTGAAAAATTTATAAAAAAATAAAGAGAGGATCCCATCGTTTTTTGATTAAAATGGGATGGGATGAAATAGAAATAGAAAGGCTAATAAAAAGTAATCGGAATTTTTTGGACAAAGAAATTGGAAGAAAATATGAATTACCGCCACTATTCATAAATCCAACAGAGGAAATTCCTGTAGAAACATCTGAGTTTCTTTCACATTTAAATCTGGGTTTT
>DRIF01000161.1 GCA_011052825.1 Thermoplasmatales archaeon | reverse complement strand
TGCTGTTGAACAATATATCACTCCATTTTTATCTACGCTTGGATTGCACAAACTTTTATATTTCAAATCAAAAATCCATTTCAAATTTCCATCAAAATCCAAAGCATATAAATAACCATACATATCTGTAAAATATATTGTATTGTTATATATTGCAGGAGTTGAGGAAACATATCCTTCAGTTTCAAATTTCCATTTTAAAGTTCCGTTGGGCAGAATTGCATAAAGATAGGATGTTTTACCATGTGTTTCAAAATAAACTGTTCCATCCGGACCAATGCATGGTGCCTTATAAGAAGATAAACCAGCATCATATTTCCATTTTAATTTTCCTTCTGAATTTAAAGCATATAATTTTCCATCAGATGTTGTAAAATATATGGTTCCATCTTCTGCTATTGCAGGAGATTCCCATATACCGCTGTCATTATAGAGATCATATGGAACGGTATATTTCCATTTTATTGTTCCATTAGGATAAACAGCATACAATATTCCATAGAGAGGACCCCATGTTCCTATGTAAATTATTCCATTTTTATCTATAACAGGAGTTGTTGTAGGATCACCTGTCCCTCCTTCTAAAAACAATTTCCATTTTATTCTTCCTGCATTCAGTGCTGTTTCATACTGGCTAACTCCTGAATGCCTCAAATCATGGCTTACCATTGGCCATGGAGAATTTTGAGGTTGTTTAAATGGAAATGAAACAGGTATTATGAAAAGGAGAATAATAAACAAAGAAATTATGCTTTTCTTCATGAAAATATAATGAAATGAGTTATATAAAATTAAAGACATGAATTATTGCTTTGCAATATAATTTTAATTTGTTATGGAGATAGTGGAGGAAGTAATTCGTAAAAATAGCTAATAATGAGTATAAAATTAAGAACGTTCTTTACATGCTTACTCCTACAAAAGTTCCATCTATGGTTACGTCAATTGTTCTTTTCCTCTTTGCTTTCAAATAAAATTCTTCCAGTGTGTTTTTTTGTCATTTCATATAAATTTTTATTACATCTCCAATTTTTTATTTTATGTTTCTCATCTACTTTGAATAACTGATTAAGCCCCCAACCAGCATCAAACAATCTTATACCAAGATAAAAACCACTTGTGAAATTTGTAAAACCCAAAAATATTATAACATAATGAATCATTTCGTGTTGTGCATTATCTTGAGCCATTGTTCAATCCTAAGAATATTGCGATTATAGGAGCATCCCATCATGAAGGGAAAATAGGACATACTGTTGTAAAAAATATTGTTGATTCAGGATATAAAGGAAGAATTTATCCTGTAAATCCAAAAGGAGGAGAAATTCTTGGCAACAAAGTATATAAAAACATTTCTGAAATAGAGGAGGATGTTGATCTCTCAATTATTGTTGTTCCTGCAAGAATTACAGTTGATGTGATAGATGAAGTTGCAAAAAAATCAAAATTTATTATAGTTATAACATCAGGATTTTCTGAGGTTGGAAATATTGAAGGAGAGAAAAAATTAATTGAAAATGCAAAAAAATATGGAGCTCGTGTTTTGGGACCGAATGTTTTCGGAATATATTCTGCAAAGCCACCTGTAAATGCAACTTTTGGCCCATCAAAAATAAAGAGAGGGAATGTTGCAGTCATTTCACAATCAGGGGCTTTAGGAATAGCAATGATTGGAAAGGCATCAGAGGAAAATATGGGTTTATCTGCAATAGTTTCAATTGGCAACAAAGCAGATTTGACAGAAGCAGAAATTCTATCATATTTATTCAATGACAATTTAACAAAAGTTGTATTTTTATATATAGAAGGATTAGAAAATGGAAGAGAGTTTCTGGAAATAGTGAGAAATAAGCCATCAAACAAATCAATAATTGTCCTGAAAGCAGGAAGAAGCAAGGCGGGAGCAAAAGCGGTCGCCTCTCATACTGGCTCTCTTGCTGGAAGTGACATTGTCTTTGATTCAGCATTGAGACAAGTTGGCATACTGAGAGCTGACACACTTGAAGATGGCTTAAACTGGGTCGCGTCAGTTGCTCTTTCTCCTCCTCCAAAGGGTAAAAATGTTGTAATAGTTACAAATGGTGGAGGGCTTGGCGTTATAGCAGCTGATGCATGCGAAAAATATGGCTTAAAACTATTTGATGACATGAAAATATTGAAAAAAACTTTTGAGGATGTTATGCCAGAATTCGGCTCTTACAAAAATCCAGTTGATATAACTGGGCAGGCAGGCGGAAAAGAATACAGAATGGCTCTGGAGAAAGCTTTCAATGAGCCAAACATTCATTCAATTCTGGCTTTATACTGCGACAGAGGAGATGCTCAAATGGAAGAAATAAAAAAAGCTCTCATTGAAGTGAGTAAAAAATATTCAAATAAACCAGCTCTTTATACCATATTTGGTGGGGAGGGTGCATCTTCAATAATCCAGGCATTGAAAAGGGAGGGGATACCTGCATTCAGTGATGTGGAGGATGCTGTTTCCTCTCTTTATGCTCTGTATAAAGTCAATGAAAGGAAGGAGGAAGGAAAATTGGAAAAAATTGAAATGAAAGAGGATAAAATATCAGAGATAATAGAGAGAGCAAGAAAAGAGGGGAGGAGAAAACTCTTAAGCAATGAAGCAAAGGAAATATTGAAGCAAGCAGGCATAGATGTTCCAGAGTTTTTTGTCGCAAGAAATATTGAAGAAGCAATAAAACTTGCAAATAAAATAGGATACCCTGTTGCTATGAAAGTTTTGTCAGAAGATATTATACATAAAACAGATGTTGGAGGGGTTATACTTAATATAGAAAATGACAAGGAGGTCGCTGACGCATATGAAGCAATAATAGAGAGTTGCAAGAGAAACGTTCCAAAAGCTGTTATTAAGGGAGTGGAGATAACAAAAATGCTTGAAAAAGGATTGGAAACAATAATTGGTGCAACAAATGACGCGTCTTTTGGAAAGGTTGTAATGTTTGGTCTGGGAGGCATATATGTTGAAGTTATGAAAGATGTTTCATTTAGAGTTGCTCCGGTTCCAAAGAAAGAGATAAGAAGGATGTTGAGAGAAATAGAATCTTATCCATTATTAACTGGAATCAGAGGAGAAAAAAGTAAAGATTTGGATTCTTTGGTAGATACGATATATAGGATAGGTATTTTGGTAACAAAATTTGACGAGATAATAGAGTTAGATATAAATCCTCTCATTTTATATGAAAAAGGTGCAAAGGTTGCAGATGCAAGAATGGTTATTGAGGTGAAAAAATGAAAAATATTATAGTTTCGTCTATGGATGAAAAATCTGGGAAAACGGTAGTTGCATATGCCATTGCAAAAATGGCAAAGAGAAAAATAGGATATATGAAACCAATAGGGGATAATGTTATATATAAAGATAAAAAAGTGCTTGATTATGATGCAATGCTATTTAATAATGCGTTCAAAATATGTGACAATCCTGAGGAACTTTGCATGGGGATACATCATTCAAAAATTTTGCATTTCTATAAAGATGTCGGAAAGGAATTCATGAGAAGATACGAAAAAATTGGAAGAAATAAAGATTTATTTATAATAGAAGGAGGAGAATTTTTTTGGAAAGGTGCTTCCGTAAGTTTAGATGCTTTTTCAATAGCAGAAAAAATCCCTGCTGAAATTGTTTTTGTGGTATCAGGCGAATATCATGAAATTATGGATGAAATTTATTATATTAAAAGAATGAATGAACTGCCTATTAATGGAATAATTTTAAATAAAACAAGCATTCAAAACGCTGAAAAATTTATTGACGAAATGAATAAAATTGGGATTAAATTTCTGGGCTACATTCCATATATTAAAAAATTGAGAGCAATGAAAATAAGATATATTGTGGAAAAAATGGCTGGCAATGTTGTTGCTGGAGAGAAAGGGCTGGATAAATATGCCGAGAATTTCTTCATAGCCGCTCTTTCAGCTTCAGAGATAAAGAGACATCCTGATTTTAAGAAGGAGAATAAATTGATAATTACTGGAGGAGATAGAAGTGATGTTATAACAGCATGTATTGAAGAAAAAACATCAGGAATAATACTAACAAATAACATTGTTCCTTCCTCAAATATACTAGCAAAGGCAAATGAGATGAATATTCCAATAATATCAGTTCGTCCAGATACATATACCATTTCAAAGTTTGTTGAAAATATTCAACCAGTTATACTACCAGATGAAAAAAATAAATTAAATGAAATTGAAAAAATGGCAAAAAATATCCAAATTGATGAAATAATAGAGGAATAAAGCTTTAAAATTGTGTAAAAACACTGAAAAATATCGAAGGGTTTAAATTCTCCTAATGCATATGGAATAAGGAGGCGGTAAAATGGTATATGAATATAAGAGCAAAAAAAGCGGGAAAAAATATAAACTGTACACAAGAGATGTGAAACTCAAGGGCGGAAAAGTACAGACAATTTACTTCTTTAGTTCTGGGAAGCCAAAAAGTGGTAAACTTTGTGATATGCCAAAGGGATACAAAGTTGTAGAGAATCCAAGAACAGGTTTACCATTCTTAAAGAAGAAGTAAATTCTCTTCCCTTTTTTATATTTTTATCTAAAAATTATTTAGCTGGCTGTGAGACTGTCAAGAGAGCTTATTATATAATATATTGCTGTTCTCCCATGTGTTGGTATATTTGGATCACTCAACAATTCTTCAAACATTGATATAATGGATGCTATTCTTACATCCATTGGTTCCTCCTTGTCTGTCAACATATTTTTTGCTTCTCCTGCCTTCTTTCTTATATTTCTTGGAACTGAGATATCATTTGATAGCTCGTCCAGCATTTTAAAGACCTTCTTTAACTCTTCATCCTTCATTTTAATCACCTTAAAAATTTGTATTGTAATGTTTTCCTACTAAAAAATTTTTTCCTTTGCTTTAAATCCCAAGAAGAAATCGTTGCGCTCCGCCAACAATAAACGCTGTTAGAATCATTATAAATGTTGACTTTATCATATCCTTTATTCCAAGTTCCTTAATCAATATTGTAAATGTTGCAACGCATGGAAAATATATGGTGAGAATGGTGGTTGCGACAACGAGCTGTTTTGCCGTCATATGTAGTGGCAATAACATTCCAACAGCAAGGTCTTTTCCCAAAAAACCTGCAACAAGTGCTATACTTGCTCCCTTTTCAAGACCAAACCATTCAACAACCACAGGACTGAATAAATCTCCAATGAAATCTATAAAATTAAAAACATAGAGAAGATTTATTATCAATATTCCCAAAAAAGCCATGGTATGGCATCTTTCAAGAACCATTTTACCCTCATCCATAATTTTTTTAATATTGAAACAAAATCAGGTTTTCTGTATGGAGGTATTTCAATGAAAATTTCAGGACTTTCTCCCTTTACAATTTTATTCAGAATAATTCCCACTATGAGATACAATATTCCGAGAGTTAGAAAAACAATTGCAACATATTTCATTCCATATTTTCCAAGTATTCCAAAAATCATTGCTGTTTGAGCCATACATGGAACTGCTATTGCAAGCAAAGTTGCAGAGATAAATCTCTGTTTTTTAGATTCGAGATTTCTTGATGCCATTGCTCCAGGAACATTACAACCCAGCCCAAGAAAAACTGTTATTATGCCATACCCGTGCATACCAAGGCGATGAAAAATATTGTCAGTGAGGGTGGCTAAACGAGGCAGATAACCAGTATCTTCAAGTATGGAGAGAATAGTATAAAAAGCAATTATATAAGGAAGAACTATACCAAACGGAACATAAATTCCTGTTGAAAGCATTCCAAGAGACTCCTCAAAAGAAACTTTTCCATCAATTAACTGCCCTATGAATATTTCCCTTATTATATTGTCTCCAATTCTGTCACTTAAATTTTGCAGAATAGAAAGATAGAAGTCAAATAATGGATTCATGAGATTGCTTATTCCTTCTCCAATAAATCTTACTATTAAAAGGGATAAAATTAAAATTGCTATTGCAATTGGTATTCCTGTTGCTGGCTTTATGGTGATTTCAGATAGCAAATCTCTCCATGTGTGATGACGATGGCTTATTTTTTCAACTTTTTTAACTATCTCTCCTATTTTTGCCCATGTTTCTTCTTCTGAAAGTTTTATGCCAATCTTTCTTGCTTCACCAATTCTTTCAACAAGTTTTTTCACCCCTTCACCAGTTAAAGCAACTGTTGGAACAACAGGAACTCCCAACTCTTTTTCAAGCGTTTCTACATCTATATCAATTCCAAGATGCTTTGTCTCATCCCATAAATTGAGGGCAACAATAACAGGAATATCTTCCTCCAAAATTTGAAGTGTCAAATAAAGATTTCTTTCCAAATTTGTTGCATCTACCACATTTATTACAATATCTGCCTCCTTCAGCAATTTCTTTGCAACCTCCTCCGCCCTGTTTGATGGTTGCAGGGAGTAAGTGCCTGGAGCATCTATTATTTCATGGGTTTCTCCTTCAATTTTTATTTTTCCTCTAAAAAAATCTACAGTTGTTCCTGGATAGTTAGACACTATCACATTCGCTCCTGTAAGACGTGAAAAAACAACGCTTTTGCCAACATTTGGATTGCCCATCAGAACTATTTTTTTCACGAGTGAAAAATCGGAGGCATATAAAGACATTTTGATACATTACACCATACCTCTAAAAATAAAAATTGAGAAAATTGTTACAATGCTGAAAAAAGCCATTGCAGAAGGAAGAGATTTTCCTAAGTTGTACATATACTGGATTCTATCATCCCCTTCATCTATTCCATTTGCAAATCTTATCAGCAAAAACACAATCTGAATTATGTATATACCCACTGCAAAAACAAAATATTCAGGATTTACATTTTCAATTGCAAAATCAGGGATACCAAAAAAATAAGAACTTCTTTCCACAAACGCTTCCATATTCATTTTTCCAAGAACATTTGATATCATTTTTGTTATTCCAAGGGTAACTCCAGCAATAAAGGGAGCGAAAAGACTTGCTGTGGAACGAAGTGTTGATGTTATGGTATTCAGGGCATTCTTCAAACTTTTTTCAACATCTTGAAGTTGTTTTAAATGGTCTGCTATTTTTATAACTGCAGTTCCAGCAATAACATAACTTTTCTTCATTCCTTCTACAAATAATTTCATAATTGCCTTTATTCTTTCAGAATATACATCTTTAAGAGAACCAAATTTATTATCAAAAAGAGCGTCATGAACATCCATCCTCATTGAAAGTAAATTGAAGGCTGTTTTTCTGAATATCTCCCCCATTTTCATTCCCCTTAAAGCTTCTCCTGCATAATCAAATGCCTCTTCAGCTGACCTTCCTTCCATTATTCTTTTTCCAATTACATATAAAGAATCCCCAAATTCTTTTTCCATTTCCTTTATCTCGTCTCTTATTTTCTTGTAGGGAGTATATGTTTTTAAACAGTAAATTGAGATTCCTGCAGTTATCCCCCATAGGATAAAAAGTGCAGATGGAAATGGAAAATTGATTGATGGAAAAATAATGGATAAAAATATAAGGAAAGATATACCAACTCCTGTAACGATTGAAAATAGTAAATTCCTTTTTCTTTTAATTTTATTCAATGCTGGGTGTTTTTTTGGGATTGATGGTGGATTGAATGTTGCAGGGCGCGTAAGCAGAATTTTTCTGATATAAAAAAACAATATCAAAGGAAGTATAAAATCATAAATCAGAATAATCTGAAATATGCTTATTTTAAGCCCAACTATTGCAACAGCTGGGAGAATTGCAACCAGTGCCAATGGAATCATAACTCCAAATGAATAAATTGCTAAAACAGGTTGATGCATTTTATTGACGAAATCAACCATGGTTGATTTCGTTCCTTCCAGAACTATGTCTAAACCTCTGTCAAGCGTAGCCATTCTCTCGCTTTCACTTCTCTCATGAATTGCACTTCTTATAAGATATATGCTTCTTTTTAGATATTCATTCCATCTTCCCCACACATTTGCAAAAAAAGTCAGGGCATTGTCAATGCTGTTATGAACTTTTATTTCTAAATCCCACATAAGTTTTCTCAAATCTCTTGCAAGAGAGGTTTTTGATTCCTTTGATGCAAAATGAATTGCATTTTCAAGATTTGGTATCAATTTTAAATACATCACAATATAACACAAAATTTCAGGTATGTCTCCAAGTGAGTGCATTTTCATATATTTTGCCTTTGTTTTTGGATATTCACTTATAAAGTGGAGTGTAGATAAAGGAAATGCAATTGTTATTCCAGCAAGTATAAAAATTGTCAAAATCCCCATTCTACCAAATGAAAATTTATAGAGTGATATGACTGCCAAATCTACAGCCAATACAAATATGAATGAAAATATTGCTCCCACATATGAAAAAAGCAATACTTCATATGCCTCAACTTCCATTCCTGTAAAATTTAGAGATTCAATAAATTCTTTTGAAACAATATTATCAGTTTTTTTACTGAATTTTTCAATATCACCAACTATCCAGTAAAAATTTTTGACTGCAAACTTGCAACATTTTTCAAATAAATTGTTCATAGTCTCCTTATATAATTTTTATACCAATCTATCCATTTATTCTCCACTTCCTCATAATCAGGAGAGCCATGTTCCCTCTCACTTTCTTCAATTAACATCCAGAATGCATTGTTTGCATCTCTAACAGCTTTTGCTTCCAGAAGATTTGAATTAATTTTTCCTTTTTCCACAATTTCTTCTCTTATCCTTTTCCTCAAAAATATATTTTCTAGAGCTTCTTCAATGCTTATACCCCAATCTCTTGCTATCTTTTCAATAACTTTTGATTGCCCCATATCAAGCAAATCCGTTGCCTCAAGTTTATCAATTTTAGCGTTATACTTCATAATATCCGCAAAAATTTTATCAGCATTTGCCTCATAGCATCCCTCCTTCAAAACTTCTGATATTTGAATAACTCTCCTCCTCTTCTCCATACTCCCGCCTGCTCTTATTGGAGCCAAAACCAGAACAATATCTGTTGCTTTAAATGATGTTGGGGCAACCCCTATATCATAAACTATCCTTTCAAAAACATCCCTCGTTGTTGCTCCATGTATTGTTCCCAAAACAACATTTCCTGCTGCCCCCACTCTCATTGCCTCAAATAAAATCTTTGTTTCCTCTCCCCTTACCTCCCCTATGATAAGAACAGATTCTCCAAGACGAAGAGCGGTTCGCAAAGCTTTTTCTGGAGTTATTCCACTCCTACTTTCTATTGATGTTATTGGCTGTGTGATTAACGACTGAATCTTATATCCCAATGATTGCAGTTGCTCTACAGGAATTTCTGGAGTATCTTCAAGCGTTAATATTCTGTATCTCTGCGGAATTTCAAGAATGAGAGAAGAGAGAAGAGAAGTTTTTCCTGCACCTCTGGTACCTGCTATCAAAATTGTTGCCTGTCCATCAACAAAAAAGCTCAGCAAACCTGCTGCAGTTGCAGAAAGCATATTATTAACTATAAATTTTGGCAGAGTCCATGGAGTTATGCTGTGTTTTCTTATTGCAAATGCTATTCCTTTTGGAGTTAAAGGATTTGAAATTGCAGATATTCTTGAACCATATTTTTCAATTGCCATATCAAGAACAGGAGATGCTTCTGAAAATGGTCTTCCGCTTAAAATGCGAAATCTGGAGGATAGGGCATCAACATCTTTTTGGGAGAAATAAATATTTGATGTATATTCCTCCCCTCCCATTATTATATGAATTGGATTGTTTTCCACGGGAGCGTTTATGTATATATCCTGAATATTTTTATCCATCAATAAATCCTCAAGCAATCCAAATCCAGCTGTATATTTTGCAAAAATATCTGAAAGAAAATCAATTTTTTCTGCATCTATATCCATATTTTCCTTCTTAATTATCTCCTTTATCTGCTTTTTTGCGAATTTTAAGAAATATTCTCTTGAAGTTTCTGCTTCCATAAAAGAGAAATCTGAAGGTCTGTATTTCGCCATTTTCTCTTTAACTTTCTGCAAAATTTCTATTTCTTCGTCTGCAAGATTGAATTCAGGAGGTATTATAAAATATAATTTTTCAGGGCGTTTTGAAAGAGAATATAAAGATACTTTGAGAGTATATCCATTTCTCCTTATTTCATATTTTTTTATGAAAACTGCATCAGAAGGGGGTGTTAGGTGTATATATGCATCAAAGAAAATTGGTCTCACATAGGGGCGTATTTCATACAGGTAATAAAAGTTGCTCTCCTTATCACATGATATTTTTCCTCCCAGATTACTCTTTTTTATCAAATCATTTATTATTTTGCGATAATTTTTCTCAAGATTTTCTACAACAAAAGGTTTTTTTGAAATTCCTTTCAATTTCTGGAAAGCAAGGATAGGGTCATCCAATGCAATTTTGATTATCTCATCAATTTTCTTTGCTCCAGCAGAAGATTTATACTCCTCCCCTATGAATTTACTGATTTCAATTTCATTTAAAGAGTCAACAAACTTAGCCAGATTTTTTAAAAATTGAAGCGACGAACCATCAAATACTTTAACTAAAGAATGTTTCAAAATAAGTTTCCCAACATCTGCTTCATTTATTAATATATGAATGATATTCCTTCTGCAATTTTTGTTAAGGAGTGTTGAACTCTCATCACATCTCGAACAATCTATTATCAAAGTTCTTATATTACAATCTCTTCTTGTAATATAATTGCATTTCATAAATCTAAAAGTTAATTAATTATCTTACTATATATCTTTCGATGAGGACTGGCACAAAAAAAATCCATGTTCTCGGAAGAAAAGAGAGAATTTATTCTGGGATTTTGAATATTGGAAGATATTATGCTCTCGATGGTTCTCTCGGCTCAGAAGTTTACGTTGATTGCATGCATCCCCATATAATTTTAATTTGTGGAAAAAGAGGATATGGAAAATCATATACCATAGGAGTTTTTATAGAAGAAATGGCTCTGCTTGATGAAGAAATAAGAAAAAATATAGCCATTTTGGTTATAGATACTCTCGGTTTATTCTGGACAACGTTCTGGCCAAATCTTAAGCAAAAAAATCTTCTTGAAAAATGGGATTTAACTCCAAAAAATTTTGATATAATGATTTTTTCTTCAGAAGAAAATGTGGAAAGATATAAAAGATTTGGAATTCCTGCAGAAAAATTAGTAATAAAAACACCTGAAATAGATTTATATCACTGGTCTCAACTGTTTAATTTAATGCCAACAGATTATGAGAGTGCAGTAATTGGAAAAGTATTAAGTGAAATTGGAGAAAAAGATTATTCAATAGATGAAATTATTGATTATTTGGAAAAAGAAGAGGAAATAAAAGAGGAAGCAAAACTGGTTGTAGAAAATTTTTTTCATATGGCAAAATCTTGGAAAATTTTTGGAAGGAGAGGAATTGAGATAAATAATATTGCTAAAGGAGGAAGAATAACAGTAATTGATTTGAGTTCTTTTTCAGATGAATTGAAAAGAATAATTGTTTCAGTTATTTCCAGAAAAATATTTTATAAAAGAATAAAAGAGAGGAAAAATTATGAAGAAGCAACAATCCACAGATTAAATTATGATATGAATAACAAAATTCCCTTGACATGGCTTGTTATGGATGAAGCACACATTTTCCTCCCTTCGGAGGAATGCATTTCAAAAAATATTTTGGTGAGGCAGTGGCTCCGCCAGGGGAGACAGTTCGGACTCTCCATGATTCTAGCGACTCAACGCCCTTCCTCTCTGGACAGAGAAGTTTTTTCTCACAGTGACATAATAATATCCCATCGCCTTACATCATATGAAGATTTGGAAGCATTAAACAGCATAAGACCAACATATATGAATGTAAAAATTGAAGAAGCTATCAAAAAAATTGGGGAAGAGAAGGGAACAGCCATTATAATTGATGATAATTCAGAGTCAATTCATGTTATAAAAATTCGCCCGCGTCTGAGCTGGCATGGTGGAGATGAAATTACTTTAATGGAGAAAAAATGATTTTCTATCTTGCTATGATAATTGCCCTTACTGGTTCAATAATTGCTTCCTATTTTGATTTGAGAACAAAAACTCAGACTTTTCCAGAATTATCTGTTAAAAAGTAATAGAAATGTTTATCATATGGAGTAGCATACATTTATGCAAGGAATAAACCTGATAAAATGGTTGTCAAGGGATAAGAAAGTAGATGAAATTTTTAAGCAGGGTTACGAAGAATATAACAAGCAAAGAACTTTTGGAAGAAAGATAGGCTATAAAGATTGGAAAAGGAGATTTCTGGTGTGGATCTTATTTTATCTTTCAGAGATAGAATCCTTATTGTTATTCATACAAAAATTGAATGATGAAGTTACTC
>DRIF01000160.1 GCA_011052825.1 Thermoplasmatales archaeon | reverse complement strand
TGCTGCCAGATAAAATCCCTTATTTTTGATAGTGATAAGCCTTCTGCATATAAATGAAGGGTTTTAAGGATAATTTCTTTTGGATAGCTCATATGTTCAAAACCATCTCTTTCGACAAACCTTCTCCTACAAGAATTACATCTGTATAACTGTTTTTCTACATATTTATTGTATCTTTTTCCAGCCTTTACTATATCTTCTCCACCACAATATGGGCATTTCATTCCCATCCCAAAAAGAAAATGAAAAGGGGTTTAAAAATATCACGAAATGTTAGGAATATCTCATGGTAGAAAAATTTTTATAAAATTTTTTATTTAATTTTAGAGGCAAAAATATGCAGACAAGAAAAGGAGGCGTACTATTTGTTCTGTTTATTTTAGCAATTGCGGGTTTTGTTATAACAAATATAAAAAATGGATTCAATATAAGCCAGGCAGAAGCATTGCAATCAAGAGGAAATGTTTTATATGTGGGTGGAAGCGGCCCCAACAACTACTCAAAAATTCAGGATGCAATTGATAATGCAAGCAATGGAGATACAATTTTTGTTTACAGTGGCGTATACTATGAGCATGTCACAATAAGCAAAACAATAAATTTAATTGGAGAAGACAAAAGTACAACAATAATCGATGGGAGCAACAGTGGAAATGTTATAGGAATTACCGCTGATGGAGTGAATATTTCTTGCTTTACCATTCAAAACAGCGCTTATACAGGAATATCTATTTATTATGCTCAACATTGTGATATTGAAAACATTATTGTTACCAACCACCCTGAATATGGCATCAATTTGTACAACTCCAGCAACTGCATTATTGCTGATGTCAATGTATCCAATAATAGCGGGTATGGCATTTCTCTGTATAAGTCCATCAATTGTATTATTGCTAATGCAACAACTAACAACAACTGGGGTGGAATTTATGTGGTTTATTCCAGCAATAACTGTACTATTATCAACACTACCGCCAGCAATAACGAATGGTGTTTTTACTTGTATAATTCCCATAACTGCACCGTTGTTAACGCCATTATCACCAACAGTAATGATGGCATAACTTTGTCTGAATCCAGCAACTGCACCATCACTAACACGTTTATCCGCAACAATAATAAGGGGATATGGCTCGATTTATCTTCAAATAACCTCATCTACAACAACTATTTCAACAATACTGTTAATGCCCTTGATAATGGATACAACACATGGAATATTTCCAAAACACTTGGTGAAAATATCATTTGGGGGGCATATTTGGGGGGTAATTACTGGAACGATTATAATGGTGAGGATACTGATGGCGATGGAATAGGGAATACAAATGTTCCATACAATTGCGGTGGGAATATAATTTATGGAGGAGATTTCTTACCATTAACAGATTCTATTCCCACTCCTCCCAGATGGAAAAATCAAGGACAGAGCAATTCAACAGTTGAACGGGGAAAAAGCATAATTCTTTCTGCTCAAGGAAAAGATAATGTTGCTTTAAATTGGGCATGGCTTGCAACAAATGAAACAGGAGAATGGCAGAACTTTCCAAGGTGGATAGAAATACCAAATGACATATGGAATGAAAGCTGGCTATATTATAAAAAGCTCTACATTGAAAATCCAATTTCTGACTATCAAATGATGATTACAGTTTATAAAGAAGATGGTCATGATGACATATTGAATGCAACTGTTGATTGTGAAAATCATTGTAATGAAAACTTTTCAGATATAAGATTTGTTGCAAATGATAGCATTACTTTATTGCCATATTGGATTGAAAGCATGGGAACAGAAAATGGGCATCACTATGCAAGAATATGGGTTAAAACATCTGGTGATGAAAGCATATATATGCTTTATGGAAATGAAAACGCTAAACCAGTTAGCAATGGAACTGCAACATTTCCTGCTTTATTTTATGATATGTCATATGATTCCACAAATGATTGGAATTATACTGTTGCCGTAGGAGATTCATCTCACAGAACTCATCATTGGGTAAATGATTTTAATGATGATTCAACTCTTTCAGGTGCAAGATTAAGATATAGGTATAAACTTAATAGCATTGATTCAAGATATTGGGCATCTAGGGCATACATTGGATTAACTTCTGGAAATGGAACTGATGTATATCCTTGGGGAACAATTGACGAAACAAACTCTATATATATAGAAAATTCATATAATACCGACGCAGGTGCAATTGAAACGCAACCTTCGTGCAGGTTTTACTCAAGAAATTCTCATGACAATGTGTCTTATTCAAATCGACAGAGAATTTCTGGTTATTCTGAGGGCAATTATTACATAGGAGAAATAAGTTTTTGCTCATCTATGGCAAAATATAAATTGTGGCGAGAGAATTATACACCCTTATTAAAAGAATGGCAACTAACAAGTAACATTCCTTCTTCAGTAAATAAACAATTTTTTGCAGGTGGTCCACACAATACTGGAAATAGTGGAATTGTTTTTGAATGGAATAGCTCGTCAAATTATTTGAGATGGAAATACGCAGGTTCTCATTTTTCCGATACAGACAGCTGGATAGAATATTACTTCTATTGGGTTTTTATTGCTAAGTATGCGGATCCAGAGCCATCATGGACAGGAAAATATGGCTCTCCAATGAAAATGCAGGAAAACAATGAGTGGCAATGGAGCAATTTTACATGGGGAAATCCTTCCATACCAGCAGGAACAAAAGTTGGGTGGAGAATTTATTACATGGACACAAGTGGAAATATAAATTGCACAGATATAATGAGTTTTGTTGTTACACCAGATGTTACATCGCCAGAAATAAAAAATATCCAGGATTATCCTGATCCACAGGTAGAAAATAAATATGTTAACATAACATGCAATGTTACGGATAATGTTGCAGTAAATGTTGTTAAAGTAAATATAACATATCCAGATGGAAGTTTTGTCAATGTAACAATGTTACATACCAATGGAACAAATACATATTATTACAATTCTACATATTCAATTGCTGGAATATACTCATATTTTATATGGGCAAATGATACAAATGGAAAAATTAACTTTACAAATATTTCTACTTTCATCATCTATAAGTTAAACACCATTTCAACTTTTGGAGATGGGAGCAATGAGAAAACTATCCAATTAGGAAGTTTTGGAAATAATGAAAATAATGGAGGAACTGATGATAGTTCAATTTACATAAAGATTCCAAAGCATACCCATATAATAAATGCAAGCATGACGATAGAAGGGTTATTATCAAATGAAGGTTGTTTTGCGTGGGATGATGGAAGTGGATCATGGGTTACTTCAAATGAAGAAGGTTACTGGCAATCATTTACTATGAAAGCATACAAAATTACAAAAATTGAGGCATATTATCACGCACATAGGACGAATTGGTATTATTATTGGTGGTATTTTCATACGAAACTATATGATGAACAAAACAATTATATAAGTAGTTCTTACAATTATTACGAATTTTATCCATGGTATTATAATTGGTATGGCTGGGCAACCGCATCATATGATGAAATTTTGGAGTACAACTCAGTTTACTTATTAAAAGCTTGGGGTACAGGTCCTCCAAATGTTGACTATGTGGGATGGTATTATGATATGTATGGATATTATGGAGGTGGGCATAGCTCTTTTAATCCAAACCATGATTTTAATTTCGAGGTATATGGAAAATCCTATCCATTTAATGTAAAAATAGATGTTGGTGATGATGGAGATGTTGAATGGACATCAGGCACATCTGATTGGTTTACCACTCAAGAAACTGTGAATGGATGGGAGCAAGAATTGCAAGAATACATCGATAATGCAATACCTGACGAAAACGGAAATGTAACAATACCTATCAAAATAACTACAGATCGATATGGAAAAATAAGACTATCTAATCTTTCCATTTATTATAATTTCCTGTCACAGCTTTCAAATGAGTCTGTAACTCCTCGTTATGGAAGAACTAATCAGACATTCACTTTTAATGTTACATACCTAAATAAAGACGGGCTCCCACCTACATTTATCAATGTGAATATTAGTAAACAGGGATGGTTCCTAAATGAATCTATGAATTATGTAAATGGCGATTACACTACAGGTGCTCTTTTTACATATTCTACCACTTTAAGTGAGGAAGGAGGCTACCAATATTCTTTTTGGGCAACTGATGGAATTGGTGCCTCATATATTGGTCCATTTCTTGGACCTGCAGTAGGGAATGATACTACAGCCCCTCAAATATTTGGTATACAAGCAAACCCAAACCCTCAATTTTCTGGTGGATGTGTAAATATTTCGTGTAATGTAACTGATAATTTACTGCTTGATAAGGTTTTCATCAATATTACTTACCCAGATGGTAGTCATGAGAATTTTTCAATTACTCAAAATAAAACAGGAAACACATATTATTGTAAAAGGATATATCCTCAAGTTGGTACATACTATTATTATATTTGGGTAAATGATTTTTGGAATAATCAAAATGCCTCTAATATTTATTCTTTTAATATAATATCAGGGAATGTAATTTGGGTTGATGATGATTTCGATTCTTCCACTCCTGGGTGGGGCATCGATCATTTCAATAAAATACAGGATGGCATCAATGCTTCGACTGGTGAAGAAACCATATTTGTATATAATGGAATATATAACGAAATAGTAAATGTAAGTAAGCCTAGCATTGTTTATGGTGAAAGCAATGATAAAACTATCTTATATGGAGGTTTCATATTAGCAGTAGATAACATAACCATTACTAATTTTAATATCACGGGGGGGTATGCATGGGATCCAGATGGGTTAGGGAAAAATGGTGCAAATAGGGTGGGCGTATATATAATGACATCTAATAACACCTTGTTGAATAACAGAATTTGTGATATAAAAGGTGGTGGAGGAGATAATGGGTCACAATATCATCCTGATGGAGGGGATGGAGGTATAGCAGCAGGCGTCTATATTGACTCAGTTACATTTTATAATAATATATTCTCCAACATTATTTTTTCCATAGTAGGTGGAAAAGGAGGAGATGGATATTCAATTTACCCAGGTGGTAAAGGGGGTAAAGGAGGCAAAAGCATCGGGATATACGTAAAATATTCCAAATATACCAATATTTCATTTAACAAAATCTCAAATATAATTGGGGGGGACGGTGGAATAGGAAAATTTTATTGTAGCGGAGGATCAGGAAGTATGGGAATTGGAATAACTATCGAATATTATGGGAATAATAATATTAATTCCAATATCATTTCAGAAATTAATGGGGGAAACGGAGGAAATGGCGGTTATGTTTCTCCAGGGAGTAACGGGGGCAATGGAATTGGCATATATATTCAGTCGCGATCAAACAGTATATCGTCAAATACCATCACTGTAGTTAACGGTGGTCGAGGTGGAAAAGGAGGCTATTATTGTGGTGGAAAAGGTGGCATGGGTATTGGGATATACATTAACGATTCTCTATCTATTTTTAATAATGTGACATCAAATCTTATCCATTCAATAAAAGGTGGATATGGTTTTGGTGAATATGGTAGTGCATGTGATGGTGGAAATGGAGGTGAGGGCATTGGATTATATCTTTTATCTTGCGAATCAAATTCAATATACTCTAATAATATTTCATCTATAACTGGTGGCACAGGAGGAATGGGTGATCCATCTACTGCAAAGAAAGGAGGTGATGGTGGAGTTGGCAGTGGTATATATATCTCCAATTCAAATTCAAATGATATCAATCTAAATAACATTTCTAATATAACAGGTGGTAGAGGTGGGACAGGATTCTCAGGAACAGGTGCATCTGGAGGCCTAGGATCTGGTGTTTATATCTACGATTCAAACTTTAACAATATTAGCTTAAACAACATATCGTTCATAAAAGGTGGTGAAGCTGGCTCAAGTATTGGCCATCCTGGAGGGGAAGGAGGAATAGGCTCTGGAATATATCTTTTTATATCAAGTAATAATAATATTTCCTATAATGATATCGCTGAAATTTATGGAGGAGGTGGTGGGCCAGGTTCCCCCAGCCAATGCGGGGGTATTGGAGCTGGAATATACTTTTCTAATTCTGTTTATAATAACATTTCCTACTGCAATTTTTACGAAATCAAAGGGGGTATAGGAGGGCATGGATATTATTATGATATTTGGCCAGTAGATGGTGCTAACCAAGTAGGCTTTGGATTCTATTTAGAAAATGATTCTTTTGAGAATAACATAGATTCATCTAACATTGTAGATGGAGATCCTGTTTTGTTTTATTATAATAAAACCGGACTAATAATAGAAAACTTTCACCTTACAGCAGACTCAAACCCCACAAATCTTGGAAAAATAGTGCTTATAAGTTGCACAAATTTCACTATTCGAAACAATACAATAGCAAATTTTGTTGGAGAAAGTGGGAAATCAAATAAATTTACAGGAGAAAATGGAAGTATAGGATCGGGAATATATATCTATAACTCAGATTTGAATACAATAGTAGATAACACTATATTCTCAATTAGGGGAGGTAAAGGAGGTACGGGAGGATTGCGAGGCCAAAGTGGAAATGGAGGGATTAGTTCAGCTATTTGGTTAATAAATTCCTCCTATAATACCATTTCCTCCAATGGTATATCATATATTTATGGAGGAATCGGTGGACGTGGATGTGGTATATATGTTACTCGGGGAGAAAATGGAGTAAGTATTGGGATATGCTTCATTAATTCTATTTTTAACAATATTTCAAATCTAAATTTATCACATAGCAAATTAAAGGAAGGTATTAGATTATGCCACTCTTACAACAACAATATTCTAAATTGTATTGTTAATAACTCTGAAAAAGGTGTTTTTTTACTATATTCTGTAAATAATAGCATCTTTGGTTGTAAAATTGAAAATAACTTATTTGGTATTATCATGTATTCCTCCTCAAATAATATTATATATGAATGCAATTTTTACCGGAATAAAAATACAGGGATATACCTTTACAATTATTCAAACAACAATTATATTTATCATAACAACTTTATGAATACTTCTGGTGAACATGTGTGGGATGAATGCATCAACAACTATAATTTAAGTTATCCAATTGGGGGTAACTACTGGTATAGTGGATTTTATATCTATCATACCACATCCCCTCACTTAAAAGACGATTTTTATCAAGGAAAGAAGCAAGATATTCCAGGAGGAGATAGAATTAAAGATATACCTCATAATATAAGTGGAGGAAATAATAAAGATAACTATCCATTGATGTTCCCTACATATGAGAGAGTAATCTATGTAGGTAATACTTTTCCAGATGACCCAATTAATCATACATGGAATACCATCCAGGAAGGTATAAACGACGCAAACAGTGGAGATACTATTATTATTTATAATGGAACATATCATGAAAATATATTTATAAACAAGTCATCTATTGACTTAGTTGGTGTGGATGAGTTATCAACATTTATTAATGGAAATGAAAATGGAAGCGTTTTGTATGTAGTCGCAAATGATGTCCATATTATAGGCCTTACAATTACTCATAGTGGAAATCTTGAATATGATGCAGGAGTTTATGTATATTCCAACGATACCACAATACGTGATTGTAATATAAAAGGAAATTGTAATGGTATATATGCTGATAATTGCCAAAATTTATCTGTGCGGGGCTGTAATATTTTTGCAAACGTTAAGGGAATTTTTTTTAATAATTCTGGAAAAGCAGTAGGTAGCACGGTAGAATTATGTAATATATATAACATTAGTAACGAAGCTATCTATCTAAAATCTTCTACAACCTCCTCTATCCTAAGATGCAATATACATAATTCAACCACTGGGATTTTCTTGAATTCTTCCTCAAATATTGGAATAGGAGGTTGCAGAATACACAACGTTTCTCTCTACGGAATTAACCTATATAACTCTTCTAACAATCATATTTATACAAATACTCTTTTCAATAATGTTATGGGGGTGCATATAAGCTGTTTATCTAATAATAACTTTATTAATGATTGCAACTTCATTGATAATACGCAACACGCATATGATGAATGTAATAACCAATGGGACCTTAATATGAAAGGAAACTATTGGGGCGATTATACAGATTCTGATAACGATCTAAACGGAAAATGGGATCACCCCTATACTATATCTGGAGGAAGCAGTAAAGACGGATATCCAAAAATGCTACCTGGCTGGGGTAAAATGGTTTATGTAGGTAGAAATTTTACAGATAATCCTTCCAATCATATATGGAATTCAATACAAGATGGGATAAATGATACATGCAGTAGCACTTATTATTACAATGATGATGATGTATGGGCTAATCTGAAATGGGCTGATACCATATATGTATTTTGTGGAATCTATCCTGATGAAAATTTAAGTATAAACAATGATTATATTAAATTGATAGGAGAAGATAAGAACTTTACTGTTCTGGAAGGAGGCTCTCTCAACTTGAAAAATGCTCACGGGATCACAATCAGCAATTTTACAATAAAAAATGGGACAGGCATAGAGATGGGATCATTTAACATTTTAAAAGATTGCATAGTAGCTGAAAATATTAAAGGAATACGGTTACATTCCAATTGTTTAATAAAAGATTGTACAATATCTAATAACAAATGGACTGGTATCTATTTCGAACCATTTAGCAAAGGAAATAAAATACGAAATTGTAAAATTTCAAATCATTTTTATGCTGGAATTTACATGAAAGAATCGAACAATAATACTGTAACCCAATGTGATATCTGGTGTGACAAGGTAGGAGGGTTACATGGAATATATATAAGTAAGCAATCTAATAATAATGCGATTTATTCATGTAACATAACAGGATGTTCATATGGGGTGTATATTTTAAATAATTCCAATAACAATGTTTTCTACAAAAACAATTTTCTATCATTTCCCAGGCTAATGGAATACGCATACGATGAGTGCAGTAATAACTGGGATTACAGCGGAATAGGAAATTATTGGGAAAATTACATAAATTTTGATGATGATTACAATGGAAAATGGGATGAGCCTTATAATGTATCTGGGGGAATTAATAAAGATAACTATCCGCTAATGCTTCCATATCCACATAATTTTATTTATGTGGATGATGATTTTAACGATGATCCAATCAATCATACATGGAATACCGTTCAGGAAGGTATAAACGATGCGAAAGATGGAGATACCGTATCTGTACTTCTTGGGATATATAATGAAGAAATTAAAATAAACAAAAGTATTAATCTTATCGGAGCAGGGACGGAGAACACAATTATAGATGGTGGGGGAAGTAAAGATATCATTGTGATAAATAAAGATTCGGTAAATGTCACAGGTTTTACATTACAAAACGGTATTTACGGAATTCGTCTAAATAACTCTTCACATATACACATTTTAAATTGTAGAATAATTAATATGCTCAATGGAATAGGTCTTTATTCCTCAGATAATCTAATCTCTCATTGTAAAATTTCTTATTCAAATGATGGAATTAAAATCATTTCGTCATCGAATAATACAGTAATTCACTCTACAATAACTAATAACCATAATGGAATTAAAATCATTTCTTCTAATAGCAACCAGATTCACCAAAACAACATCACAAGTAATGAAAATTATGGTATTTATGCACTTAATTGCACTGTTAATGCAACACTTAACTGGTGGGGTGATATTAGTGGACCCAGTGGGAGTGGTTCTGGTACAGGGGATTCAGTGAGTAATAATGTCCTATTTACTCCATGGCGTATTACCCCGGTGGGACAAAACCAACCTCCATCCATTGTAATTAACAATCCAAAAAATGGCCAATCAGTAAAAGGAAAAATAATCATCACGGGTAATTCAACAGATTTAGATGGAGTTGAAACGATCGATAAAGTCGAAGTGAAGATAGGTAGTGGTAGCTGGAAAAAAGCTACTGGAACAACATCTTGGCAATATAGCTGGAATACCAATAAAATTTCAAATGGTTACTATCAAATTTCTGCAAGGGTGTGGGACGGTTTTGAATATGGTTACAGTTCTTTAATGGTGTGTGTTAATAATTACGTAAATAAAAAACCAACAGTTTCTATAACATATCCAACAGGTGGCACAGTTTCAGGCACAATAACGATAGCTGGTGCTGCATCAGATAATAAAGCTGTAAAGAAAGTCGAAGTGAAGATAGGTAGTGGTAGCTGGAAAAAAGCTACTGGGACAACATCTTGGCAATATAGCTGGGACACAACTACTTTATCAAATGGTTATTACACTATACACGCAAGAAGTTTGGATTACGAAAATGCATATTCAAAGGAAAAAAGTGTGATTGTAAAAGTGCAAAATACTCCTCCAAAAATAACAGAAGTTAATACTTATTATAATGGGTTTTTCTTAAAAGATATTGATATTGTTAATACCTATACTGCTATTGTTACCGCAGGTTCGGGAGGAGACATAGAGAGAGTGGAGTTTACTATGTGTGGAGGGGGAAAAAGCCGAACGATAAAGGATTATAATGCCCCATATAAAGCATCATTTAATATGGGTGATTTTGGAATTTATCCTACACTTGAAGTTGTGGCATATTCAGAGTCAGGACAAGCATCTCAAACATACAAACTTTATCCAACAATAATTGACACTCCAGATTGGTTAGAATGGCTTGTTAACCATGCAAATCCCAATATAAAGACAGTATGGAATGGTGGAAAAAGATATTGGAAAATGGAGGGAGGATTTAACTTGGTTGATATAGATTATACAGTACAAATTCCTAGTGGTATACCAATAATTGGTGGAAAATGGGGGGTAGATGCATATTGCTGGCTGGGTTTAAAGATATCTTCAAGTAACAGCATTTATGCAAGCGGAAGCGGTTATTTTCACATATATCTTCGCGGAGATACAATTGGTGTGGACATGGACGTTAATGTTTTATTAAAGGTAAACGAGAATACACGAGAAATAGAATGGAAAAGCGCCACCATAACAATATATGGCGATGGAAAAGTAACAATATTCAGTATCGAGCTTGATTTAGTTATAGTAGAAGTTTTTAAAGTTGATATATATATAGAATATAATGTAGCAATTTCTATTACATTTGCTCCCACAAGTTCTGGTGGAAATATAATTCCAGGGCTAAGTTTTACAGGCTTAAGCGGAAATATATATTTAGGTCCAGGTATTTCGGTGACTGTTATAGGAGATGCCGCAGGATTTGAAGGAGGTGGAGGTGGAAGATTTGACTTTACAATATATCCGAAACTTGGCGTTAGTAATTTTCAATTATGTGCTCATGGAAAAGCATGGATTGGATGGTGGACTGTTTGGGAAGCAAGTGGTTGTTGGCCAAATAGAGTTTCTTCGATCTTCTACTTGCCGCTGCCGTTAAATCGTGACAACTCTTCTGCCTATGAAAACTATACATGGATACCTGGAAAAACAGATGGAACAATTGTAGAAAATGTGTATCCTTTTTCACACCCGTCATTGGCTTTAGATATAAACTTAACTGAGAATAATGTATCCAGGATAGATAATCAAATGATTGTATGGGTATGGGATGACATAAATAAAAATGAAATTAAAGGATTGGAACTAAAATATTCATTATGGGAGAATGATACAAAAACATGGAGTATTCCGAAGCCAATCACAAATGATAGCCTTAGACAAATGGATCCTGTTCTAGAGTTTGATGAAAAAGGCAATGCAATATGTGTATTTGAGGAAATAAATAATGAATCCCTGACCAATTCTACCCCCTTATCAGAAGTTTACAAAGATGATGAAATCGCCTATATGGTATGGAATAAAACAACAGGTAATTGGAGCGGTATAAAACTTATCACGAACAACACTTTCCCAGATTTCTCACCAAAACTAACATCTGATATTTATGGAAACATTGCTCTGCTTTGGATTAGAGATATGGATAGCAACTTGTCTACATTTAATGATAGACAAGTATTCTATTCCGAATGGGATGGAGAAAAGTGGGTTGACCCTATTCAATTAATAAATAATTATACCTTTATTTCCACCCCATCTATAACCCGCCAGAATGATAAAGTCGCAATATGTCTTTCAGTTGATACCGACGGAAATCTTAGCACCTTTAATGATAGAGAAATCTATTACAAAACTTGTGATACATCTATCAATATATGGACTCCATTGATAAAATTGACAAGTGACTACCAAATGGATGAATCTCCTTCAATAGCATATAATCCAGATGGTAACCTTTCCATAGCATGGATAAAATATAATGCATCTAAAAATAACAATAGCATAAAAAGTCTTTGTTACGGTTTTATACAGAATAATTCTATTAAAAATGTTACGATAGTAAATACAGGGAATATACTTAATCCAGAAATTATTAGTTTTAATAAGCCAGTAATAACTTGGCAAGATATGAACTTCTTAGGTGCACCATCTTATGCGACCTATGAAAATAACTCTTGGAGGCTCTCTAGGGTAGGTAAACAATCAGAATTCCATTCCCAACTTTCTTGGAGAATGTTTAAAAATGATATATTTGTTGTGGATGTTATTGCTGGATTAAATACTACTTCTGAATCTGATTTAACTTATATTACAATCAATGGAAGTAACATTTCGCCAATATCAAATTTCACATATAGTCCGCAAAATCCCGATACACAGAAGATAGTTCACTTTAATGACCTATCTCTTGATCTAAATGGTGATATTGTTGGATGGCTTTGGGATTTTGGAGATGGAGAAATATCTTACGATAGAAATGCCACTCATCAATTTACTAAAAGCGGGTTATATAATGTAACATTAATAGTGTGGGATGATGATTATGCAATGGATCAGATTACTAAAACGCTTATAGTTTCGGGTGTTAGTCCAACTGCCAATTTTTCTTATGAGCCAAGCTTACCCTCTACACAAAGTCTAATTTTTTTCACTGATTCCTCTAATGATGTAGATGGCTCCATCGTTTCTTGGAATTGGAGTCTCGGAGACGGCAATTTTTCTACACTTCAAAACGTTGTTCATAAGTATGAACACGTTGGAATATATAATGTTACTTTAACTGTTACAGATGATGATGATATGCAAGACACTTGTTATGTAAATATCGAAATATTAAATTATCCACCAGAAGCAAACTTTACATGTTTGCCTGATAATCCAAAAGTTGGGGATTCAATACAATTTGTCGATCTTTCAGCTGATAGAGACGGAGATATTACAGCGTGGTATTGGGAATTTGGAGATGGTGATGTTTCTAATGAGAAAAACCCAATACATCAATTTTCCTCTGACGGAATATATATTGTTAATTTAACAGTGACAGATGATTTTGGATATAGCGATAGATACTCTAAAACGGTGACTATTTTTTATTCCGAACTTTCTCCTCCAAAAATAACCAATCTACAGACAAACCCTGACATACAAGAGACTAATGGCTATATAAATATATCCTGTAAAATAACAGATAATACAGAGGTTGATATTGTAAAAATAAATATAATATATCCAAATAATAACACGACAATTTTCACTCTAATGAACCACGTTAATAATACACACATTTATTACTATAATACTACGTATTCATTACCGGGGGAATACCAATATCAAGTCTGGACATGTGATATTTTTGAAAATGAAAATATATCCAGCGTACAAACCTTTGAAATAAACATTCCAAATGTTGCTCCAGTTGCAAACTTCTCATGGAATCCATTGAATCCAACGGATTTAGATGTGATTAATTTCACTGATTTGAGCAATGATTCAGATGGTTTCATTACAAACTGGACATGGAACTTTGGGGATGGTGCAATAAGCTATGAGCAGAATCCACAACATCAATATGCAGATGACGGAATATATAATGTTACTTTAATTGTAACAGATGATGATGGAGCAACTGATAGCATAACTAAGCAGATAAATGTATCAAATGTTGCTCCAGTTGCAAACTTCTCATGGAATCCATTGAATCCAACTGATTTAGATATAATTTCATTTACAGATTTGAGTAATGATAGCGATGGTTTCATTACAAACTGGACATGGAATTTTGGAGATGGAGCAATCTCATATCAACAAAATCCAACACATCAATATTCAGATGATGGAACATATAATGTAACATTAACTGTAACAGATAATGATGGAGAAACAAATTCAACAACAAAACAAATTGTTGTATTAAATGTTCCTCCAATTGCGAACTTTTCTTATTTGCCATTGAATCCAACTGATTTAGATATAATTTCATTTACAGATTTGAGTAATGATAGCGATGGTTTCATTACAAACTGGACATGGAATTTTGGAGATGGAAACATAAGCTATGAAGAAAATCCATCTCATCAATATGCAGATGATGGAATTTATAATGTTAATTTAACTGTAACAGATGATGATGGAGCTATAAACTCAACAACAAAGCAAATAATTGTTTCAAATGTTCCCCCTATTGCAAACTTTTCTTATTTGCCAGAAAATCCAACGGACATGGATACAATTCAATTTACTGATTTAAGTTGTGATAGTGATGGAACCATTGTAAACTGGACATGGAATTTTGGAGATGGAAACATAAGCTATGAAGAAAATCCATCTCATCAATATGCAGATGATGGAATTTATAATGTTAATTTAACTGTAACAGATGATGATGGAGCTATAAACTCAACAACAAAGCAAATAATTGTTTCAAATGTTCCCCCTATTGCAAACTTTTCTTATTTGCCAGAAAATCCAGTTACTACAATGCCTGTTTATTTCACTGATTCATCCTATGATTTAGACGGAAATATTGTTTCATGGTTCTGGGGACTTGGAGATGGAAAAGAAAGTAATATTCAGAATCCCTCTCATCAGTATAGCCATGAAGGAATTTATGTAGTAAATTTAACAGTATGGGATGATGATGGAGCAAATGCAAGCATAACAAAGAATATTACAGTAATAAAGCCAGCAACAGACTATATTTTAATAACATTTTCAACAAAAAATGATATTTTTGATTATAACATTTCAACAAACTTTTCTTTCATTGCTTGTGCTTCTGCATTCAACAATACCTATGGTTTCATAGAGTTTGCTGATGCAAACTGGAGTATTACAAATTATGGATCAAATGGAACAATTAATGCAAGCCATGGAAAAAGCATTCTATTCGATTCTGGTTGGAATGATGGAACTGCCATACTAACAGCAGAATGTAATAACTTCAATGATAGCGTTGTTTTCAACATTAATTCAGGCTTATTTTCATTTTTGTTAAATCAAGGGTGGGATTTGATTACATTGCCCTGCGAAAATGAGTACAATGCTTCATCATTATATAATGCAATGGAAGGATGTAGCATTATTTTATCATGGAATGCAAGCATGCAGGATTTTGAAGTGTATGTTCCTGGTTCTCCATATGATTTTGCCATAGAAGATGGGCATGGATATTTCATAGGAATGAAAAATGATTCAATATTTTCTCTGGTTGACACTCCAATAGAAAATGTTTCTATCCCTCTTTATATAGGATGGAACATACTCGGATGGTTTAAATCAACGCCTACAAATGCATCCACATTATTAAACTCAATTCAAGGATGCAATATTGTATTGAGATGGAGTGCAAACATACAAGATTTTGAATTATATGTTCCAGGAGCAAATGATTTTGTTATAACAAGAGGAGATGGATTTCTGGTTGCTGTTGATGAGCAATCAATATGGCATGGTGAAGGATAATTTTTAATGAAGTACTCTGCAATTCACAACCATCTTTCAACCACTTCCATGGTTTTTCTGTGAAGATTCTCTGCTTCATATTCCATTTTTTTGATGCGATTTTTTGTTTTTTGAACATAATCAGAGTCTTTTATGCCAGAAAGATTTATTTTAACATTCAGAATTGCAGAATGAAAAGCAGATTTTGCCATTAAAGATGCAACTCCAGCATCACTTATTGAATTTTTATTTCCCTTTTCAGCAATTTTTATTCCGCTTTCCATTAATTTTATACAATACTCAGCAGTTTCAAGTGGAACAGCAGATGCCTTTTTATATGCATTCTGTATCGCCTCTTTCCTTCCTTCATAATCTTTTGGAAGTTTAAAAGCAGATATTACCTCATCAAAAGCTTTTGAATCTTCATCTATAAGATTAATAAATTTTTCCCTATAATTTCTGCATTTCTCCCTTTCAATTTTCATTTCCTCCTCAAATTCCTTGTATTTTTCCTTTCCTATGGTAAGGTTGCAGACCATTTCTAAAAGGGCTGAAGAAATTGCACCAGCCAAGGCGGCGACGCTTCCTCCTCCTGGTGTTGGTGAGGAATCTGCAACTTTTTCGAGAAAATTTCTTATTGTTTCCTCTGTTAAACTCATTCCATCTCCTCCAGCAATCTTTTTTCTAAAACCTGGTTATTCTCAAAATTTTCAAGCTGAAGATAAAATCTTGAAACATCAATTAAAGCTTCCATTGGAATAAGCCCAACAATCTCACTTCCTATGACATTAACTCCATAACGCTCTGCTTCCCTTTTTATTGTCTCAAAAACCCTGAATAAAGGTGTAAGGCGATAGTTTACCATGTTCATTGAAACCTGAACTATGCCTCTCTCTTTAATTTCAAATCCCATTGCCTTAACATATCTATAACCTCCGCTACTATGACGAACCGCCTTTGCAATTTCCTTTGCAATTTTTATATCATTCGTTGAAAGATTAACATTGAATGCAATCAGGAAGAAGCGAGCGCCAACTGCAGTAGCCCCAGCAGTTGGATGTATTTTATTTGGCCCATAATCAGGAGTTTTATCAGGATTTTTACCTATTTCCTCTTTCAATCCTTCAAATTCTCCTCTCCTAACATCTGCCAAGTTTTTTCTACTCGGTTTTTTTGCAGCTTCTTCATACAAAAAGCATGGAACGCCTGTTTTTTCCGAAAACTCCTTTGCAAATTCATTTGCAAGTTTTATGCAATCTTCCATTGTTGTATTCATTAAAGGAACAAAAGGAACAACATCCATTGCCCCCATTCTTGGATGTTCTCCTTTATGTTTGTTCATATCTATCAATTCAACTGCTTTTATTGACATATCCAGAACAGCTTTTTTTACTTCTTCTGGCTTTCCAATTATTGTAACATCTGTTCTATTGTGGTCTGCATCAGGAGATAAGTCAAGTATCTTCACTTTATATTTTCTTGTTTCATTTACAATTGCCTCAATTATATCCCTTCTTTTTCCCTCGCTAAAATTTGGCACACATTCAACCAGCTTACTCATGTGGGTAATTGAATATCACATTTTAAGCATTATGTTTGTTGCGATAAAAATCATATTCTACGGAAATTCATTAATGATATTGATGAAGCTGGAGCAAAAATATTGAGAATTTCCATTGATGATTTTTTATGAATTAATAGAATATTCAAATAAATACAATTTTGATTTTGATGATGCTTGTCAGTATGCTCTTGCAAAAAAGTATGGCCTGAAAATTGTTAGCTTTGATAAAGATTTTGATAGACTAGATATAAAAAGAATGGAACCTAAATGATTTGGTTTTAACCTCGAACCTCTTTTTGTCCCACAAGGCATCAAAAAGAAATTTTTTAAACCAAAACTTATTTCACCCACATGATAACAGGTAATGAATCAAAGCCAAATGTTAAAAATGTCCCTGGAGAACTTGCTAAGGAAATAATTGAAAAAGATTCAAAATTTATTGCAAACACTACAAAAGCATCTCCCGCTGTTGTGAAAAATGCAAAAGGGATTGTTTTTGAAGATGTTGATGGAAACACATTCTTTGATTTCACTTCTGGAGTTGGCGTGGTCAACACAGGACATTCTCATCCAAAAATTGTGGAGGCAATAAAAAACCAGATTGAAAGATTTTTGCATTTTGCAGGAACTGATTTTTATTATGATGTTCAGGTAAAACTTGCAGAAAAATTATGCGAAATTACACCTGGAGATTTTGATAAAAAAGTTTACTATGGAAACAGTGGAGCGGAGGCAGTGGAAGCTGCCATAAAAATGGCGAGATGGAGTACAGGAAAGAAATTTTTCATTGCATTCATTGGCGCATTTCATGGAAGAACAATGGGTGCTTTAGGGTTGACTGCAAGTAAAGTAGTTCATAAGCAGAAATTCTTTCCCTGGATGCCAGGCGTTGTTCATGTTCCATATCCAAATCCTTACAGAAACCCATTTGGCATAGATGGATATGAAGAGCCAAATGAATTGGTAAATTCTGTTATAAACTATATAGAAAATTTATTCCAGCATTTTCTGCCAAGTGATGAAACTGCAGCAATTTTTATTGAACCTATACAGGGAGAAGGTGGTTATATTGTTCCTCCCAAAAACTTTTTTAAAGAATTATTCAAGTTGGCTAATGAAAATGGAATTTTAATTGTCGATGATGAGATACAGGCAGGTTTTGGAAGAACTGGAAAAATGTGGGCAATTGAACATTTTGGAATAGTTCCTCATGTAATAACAACAGCAAAAGCAATTGCATCTGGTCTTCCTCTCTCTGCATGCATTTATCCTGCAGAAAATGATTTTAGAATTAAAGGCGCTCATTCAACAACTTTTGGAGGAAACCCTGTTTCATGTGCATCTTCTCTCGCAACAATAGAAGTTCTTGAAAATGGTTTGATAAAGAATGCTGAAAAACAGGGAAAAATCATGGCATCTCGTTTGAATGAAATGAAGGATAAATATGAGATTATTGGAGATGCAAGGGGTATAGGGCTAATGCAGGCAATAGAAATTGTAAAGGATAAGAAAAGCAAGAAAATTGATAAGAAGACGAGAGATGAAATTGTTGAAAAAGCTTTCAGAAAAGGTCTTTTACTGCTTGGATGTGGAGAGTCAGGAATAAGATTTATACCTCCATTATGTATAAATGATGAACAAATTAACAGTGCAATGGATATAGTTGAAGAAGCAATAAAAGAGACTCTTTCCTAAAAATTATTTTATTTCTTCCTTTCCACGCAATCTTTTTCTTATGTAAATTAAAATTTTCTGGAAATCTTTCTCTTTTATTCTATCAATTTTTACTTCTATGGAATGTTTCTTTTTTGAATGTATTTTACTTATTTTTATAGAAACCTTCCCTTCCTTCTCTGAATGAATCTCTATTTCATTCAAACCCTCTTTTTTTACAAAACCTGCAATTTTTTCGACAACTTTCCTTATTTTCTCTTCTTCCAAAAAATCTCCATTTATTCTTACTTTTACTTTTTTAAATCCAGCAGATGATAAAGCTCTCAACAAAATTTCTGTTGTTGGAATAATTTCAAAATGCTCTTCTATTTGTTCATATCCAGTTATCTTCTTAATAATTTTTTCAACGTTACTTGAAGGTTTTTTTATTTCTTTTTCAACATCTAAATCTATGTCCAGTTCAATATTTTTTAACCATTTTTTATTCCTATCTATTTTTGATTTTTTGCACTTGTGTTTCCCATATACTGCATTTATCCATTCATCAACTTCCTTTGGAGAATAAGTCCACGGTGGCTCAGGATAACCATATTTCATATAATAAAAACTCTTCTTCAATTATATTTTTTGGTTTTTAAAATTCTCCATTGTATCTTTGGAGAGTGTCAAGTTAACACCTCCAAATTATAAAGACAAGCCCAAGCTACACTCCACCGTTTCACGCTTTCCAGTGAAGAGTGAAATGGAAAGCGTTTCCAGAATCTTTTTACCCTTGCTTTGAATAAACTGTACCATCCTTCTATTGCATTCCTTTCTCCAAATGTCTCATTCTTATATTGCAAACCCATTCTTTGTAAAGCCCATCTATACCACGGCCCTTTATCAACTACTATCAACGGCTTATTTTCGCACATTTCTAAGACTTTCCTCAAAAAATAATATG
>DRIF01000159.1 GCA_011052825.1 Thermoplasmatales archaeon | reverse complement strand
TCCCATACAAAACAGCCATCTGCTTTCCAATCAGTTGGAAGCCATCCATCCTCAAATCCTTCAAAGTAATAGAGCGGATAGTATCCAGTTTCATTTTCAAATCTCCATTTGAGAATTGTCCCTGCAGAACAGTTGCCCTCAGGCATATCATCTGCAAACAATGTTATATTTGCTCCAGCTCTCAAATGTTCCGCTTTATAACCATATAATGTAACATTATCAATATACCAGTAATCAATTCCATATGGATCTCCTGTATATACAAATGCAATGTAGAATGTTGATGAACCAATTCCATCCATCCATGTTAAATTAGTTGTAACTGTAACTGGTCCATAATCATATGTTGGAGTTATATTCCATATATCCTCCCAGGTTGTTCCATCTGAACTGATCTGAGCATGAAGCGTATACGAATGATTTATTCCATCATAATTATCTACATATGTTTTAAATGAGAGAGTTGCCTCTCTATATCCAGACGTATCTATTGGTGGACTTATTAACATGCTTCCATCTTTAAAGAACAGCCATTCTCCTTCCGCTTCGGGCGCAATTCCTCCTGCATTATTTGATGACCATGTATCCCATGCCCCATCTGTATCTGTCCAGCCCGTCATGCCATCATCAAAGTATTCTTCGAACAGGAATCCTTCTGGGAATACTTCATATCCATGTTCTGGATGTGTTTTGTTTATTTCTGGCAAACTGTTATCAACAAAGAATGTGCGGTGATATATTTCGGTATGATGACATACATTATCTTTTGCAAAATAGTATAAATCATGCTGACATTCCTCAGTAAATACTATGCCATTGCTTTCATTGTAAACATACCATAAATAGTTGGCTATATCTGGCTCATCTGGATAATAGTTGCTTAAATTAATCACGCCGTCACCCATTTCATATGGATAACTTGTTCCATTATATTCATATCTCCAGTATATTCCTTCTATACCAGAAGCACACATTCCCTCTCCATATCCATAATATTCTGTCTTAAAGGCAAAATCATATTCTGGTGCCCATTCTCCATTCATGTACGCATGTCCGCATTCATATGAATCATTGGTAAACCACCAATAATGATATGGATAATCAGATGTTACAACTATATAATATGTCTTTCCTGGTGTTAAGTTAATTGGATCAAAGTGGAACTGATACCATGCTGGATACCATGTATATACAACAGTTATATTCCATCCAAGCAGATTAAATCCTTCATCATATATGCTCACATTTACTTCATCATATGTTGCATTTAACAACAATGAAACCGCATCAAGTCTGTCAACAGTTGGAATGAATGACTGCATCGTTGTGAAAGGTTGTGAATTTATTGGATATGGATAATCTCCAACTGGCTGTATCTGGTCAATGAGTTTTGTTTCTTCAAGTGGTTTGTCAACTGCAGATAAACTTATCTGAGCACCACATCTTAATGATTCTTTCACAACAGCTCCAGTTATAATGTCAAGGAATATTGCAGAGAAGTTTTCAAGTTCTGTAATATCATTAACCTCTCCTCCTGTTGCATTTGCTATCTCTTCCATTTCTGCTATAACTTCAGGAATACTTCCATAAAATTGAGTATGATAAAATGGAAATACAATAACAGAATTATTCTGACACAAACTCTTTGCCTCGTCAACTGCAAATGCATCATTTGCGTCTTCTGTTGTCTCTCCATCATATGCACATTCATCACTAATTGGAATGACTATTCTTGTTGCTCCTTCTCTCCATGGATACCACAACGCACACCATGATGTTCCTGGACCCCAGGATTCCTGATTTGGATTTCCTGGTCCACTTACATCATGAAGTGAAACGTTAGTTCCATTGAACCATACTGTTGTCATTGCATATGAATAATTCAAACTTGATGGATTGCTTGCAAGACCATAAACTGTGACATTTACATCTAATCCCTGGCTGATAAGCTGTTGTTTGAGTCCGTCCATTTTATCATCTAAGGTAGTCCATACATCATACATACTTCCAGATGTATCAACAACAAAGACAATATCTGCTTTGCCAGCTCCATATGTTGAAGCATATCCATGATCTGGGAATTCTATGGTTACTTCTGGCTCTTCTTTATCAACTCTATATCTCTTATAATGTATTTCGCTGTGATGACATACATTATCTTTTGTCCAGTAATATAAATCGTGCACACATGACTCATTGAAATGAATTCCTATGCTATCATTATATACATACCATAGATATATGCCACCAAAATCTTCATTAATAACTGTATCATTGTAGTATATGCTAATATCCACAATTTCCGTATGATATTCTGTGGTATCATTTTCATCTCTTGGGTACCATTCTCCATTGTAATAATAGCCATAGTATATTCCTTCTATGCCAGAAGCACAAGGATTATCTCTCCAGTAGAGTACCTGGAATTTCCAATCCCACTTTTCTGTTTGATTTTCCTCTTCTCCACTGATAGTTGCATTTCCTCTCTTATATGCATCGCTTGTATCATCTCCAGCATAATAATACCAGTGAACAAGTCCAGAAGATGATGAACGATGAACTTCCATATAATATGTTTCATTTGGTGTGACAGGAATTCCTGGATTGAATACAAATTCAACCCATCCTTCACCAGATGTATTTAGCGTGACTGTGCTTGAAGCAATAGCAGTTGCTGGGGTCCAGCTTGAAGCATTGTGTATATAAACAGTTACTTCTGCGGGAGCGCTCCAGTTGAGATATAGCTTCGTTGAATTTATATAACTTGCATTTGGTTTGAAGCTCTGTGCATCCCATGGCCATGGAGTTGTAACAGGATTATAAACCTGTATTGTATCCTGTAATGGACCATCTGTCTGTGCCTGATCCACAACCTTTAATAAATCTGGCATATCTTTTGCACTCATATTAATTCTTCCACATGCTCTCATAAACGGAACTGGCTTTAAAAGTAAGTCAACGCTAACTTCTTCCACATGCCATATGCTTTCATTGTCAGTTTCATTTATCATTAAAACATAATCGCAGTATCCCAAAACATGATCACCATTATCCGTCCAGTTAACTATCATATACAAATTGCTGAATGATGGATAAACTTCATGCCACATAGTGGAATTTGGATCAAACATTATCGTATCCCACATATAATCTCCATACAACTCAACATACATCTCTCCATATGTATCATTTGAAAGTAAAAGTGTTATTGTAGCATCTATGAACTCATACATGTCTTCTTCTCCTTCTTCATCAGTCATGTTATAATAATATGTTCCCTTCCAATCTATCCATGTATAACCTGTCCATGTATAATAATTGCCATATTCTGGATACAATTCATGCCATGACGTATACATAGGTGGTCCCATGAACATATCCAATGGATTAATTGGTGGATCAGAATGCAAATAAATTGTATCTTCCTCATAATAATGATGCCATGGCTCTTCTTTATCAACTACTGGGTCATAAGCATCAACATAAATTTCCTCCATTTCCACATCTGTTACAATGGAATTATCAAGCCAGTCACTTGCCTCATAGAAATAATAAATGCGATGTCTACATTCTCTATCAAAACTCAAATTTACAGAAGGTATGCCTGGTTCCTGCACCCACCACCACTTACCATCTATAAAAACTGGGGTTCCATATTCAGTATCATTCTCATCTACTGGATGCTCTTCCAGATATGGAGTGGTGAAGTTTGTATAGTCATATCTCCAGTAGAATACAAAGTCACGCCATCCAACAGCACATTCTGGCAAATCTGTCAAATTAAGATAGAATGTTTTGCCTGCTCTCACAAACATCTTTCCTGTTTCATTATCATAGTAGAATCCATGTTCATCTGGGTATTCAACATTTAAATCTGGCGGACTATTATCAACATAATGTGTCTGATTTATAATGCGAACATTTCCAAGCAAATCTTCAGCCATTATTTCAATGTAATGAGTGCATTCTTCTGTTAAATTAAATGGCTGTGTATAATTCATCCATGGCGTCCATGTTCCATTCCACCATATGCGATATTTCAAACTTTTAACTCCTACTCCTCCCATACACCATTCATCCCATGTTGTCAATTTAAAGAATGCCTTGCTTGTTACCCATGTTCCATTCAGTCCATCCCATGAAATTGTGCGATTGTAGAAAGTGTAGCTGAATGGATATATATATGGATGATATGGATAATATTCTATTTTGAATGTGAAATCCCATGAGGTGTTTTCTATACCATTCACATATGCATGTCCATCTGGATATTTATCCTTTCCATCATAATAGCTGTTGTATGCTTCCCAGTAGAAGATATAATCTGTTGACTGATTTTGCATGACGGAGACCCAATATAACCCTCCAACATCTGTATATAATCTATTAGTCAAATGGAATTGAAGCCATCCACAATAATAGTAGTTGTCATTAACTGGTATCTCAACTGGATAACCATATGCAAGAATATCTTCCATTGTTTCATTCCATATCATTAATACTGGTGGATATTCTGGGTCGAAGTATCCGCATACAAAAACGCTAACAGCATCAACATAACTCCATGGTGCAAGGAAGCTCTGAAAATCATCTATTACACTTGTAACTATTGCTGAATCATTCCAGTATATCTGTTCAAGCATATTCACTTTTTCAATATCCTTTCTTATTACTGGTGGAGTATTGTCAACGAAATGCTTCTGTTTGTGAGTGAAGTTATTTCCAACACAGTCAACAGCCCAATAATGTATCTCATGCACACAATCATATTTAAATGTTAGATTTACAGATATATTTCCAACTGTTGGATCTTTGTCGAGTGGGCTGTTATCTGGCACAACAACTGGTTCATATTTTGTATCGTCCCATGAACCATTTAAATCATCATTCCAGTCTATCCAATAGCCAAGTTTACATACTCCTGCTCCTCCTCCACATCCCAAATCTGTTGCATTCAACCATATTACTGTATGATTTGTTAGCCATAGATTTGGGGTCCATACTGGTTCTCCATATGGAGATGGGAGATATCCATCTACAGTTGGTCCAACAAATTCTTTTGTTATGACTGGCTCTGTGCAGTCAACCGCAATATCTCTATCATATATACCATAATTTCCAACATAATCAGTTACTCTCCATTTAATTTCATGGAAACATTCCTCATCAAATGTTAATCTTGCAAGTATATAACCATCTCTATCATCGTAGTCATTTATATCATTGTCGTGAATTGAGAAATCATACAACCAATCATATCCTGATGGCTCATCTGGATTCCAGTACACAGAATAATTGAACCATTCAACGCCACTCTGGCATATGCCTGTATCATATAGGAGAACCCACATTGCATTTGAACAATTTATTGCATCCAAACCATGGATTATGGAGTGTGGGTCGTCAAACCATACATCATATGCTGGTTTTGTTTCATCAACATCATGCCACTGTCCATGTGTATATTCAACACCTTGTATTGTTTCATTATTGTCATCACTGTAAAACTCTATATAATACTGCCCTTCTCCAGCCCATGGAAAATCTCCAAGAGTGAAGGTTCCAGTATATAATGAAAAATTATGTCCCTTTCCAATTCCTGTTCCTGGTTCAGGATGCCATGAGCCATTATACCAAATACGATAATAGGTTGCATTTATGCCATCATTATCTGTTGCAGTAAAACTAAATGGCGTATCAAGAGTTACATAGTAAAACTCATTTGAACCATAATCTGGATAGTATCCATAGTTTGGATGTGAATGGTGTGGGTCTCCAACATTCTTTACTGTTATAGGTGTATCAATTACAAAATTCATTACAATATTACCTGCTGTCTGATTATCTGGTGGCATTAATGTATCGTTTGTTCCCTGGTTTCCCATACTATCATTCGCCATTCCTATAAGCTTTCCTCCTT
>DRIF01000158.1 GCA_011052825.1 Thermoplasmatales archaeon | reverse complement strand
CATGGTAAAACATCCTATCTTTATGCAATTCTGCCCAACGGAACTTTAAAATGGAAATTTGAAACTGAAGGATATGTTTCCTCAACTCCTGCAATATATAACAATACAATATATTTTACAGATATGTATGGTTATTTATATGCTTTGGATTTTGATGGAAATTTGAAATGGATTTTTGATTTGAAATATAAAAGTTTGTGCAATCCAAGCGTAGATAAAAATGGAGTGATATATTGTTCAACAGCATTGCCAGGAAGAGTAAACAGAATATATGCAGTATATCCAAATGGAACATTAAAATGGGAATGGATATCTCCATTTGGAGGAGGTAATGGAGGTACTCATGGATTTGCAATAACAAATGATACCATATATTTTTCAACATATGAAGGAATTTTATATGCCTTAGATTTTGATGGAAATGTAAAATGGTATGCAGATTTATCAACTTCTTATACACCCTCTCCATATTCCAATTTACCTGCAGTTGGAAAAGATGGAACAATATGGATTACATGCAACAGATATGATAGAGGAACTGGTCCACTGCATGCATATTTATATGCATTCACTCCAGATGGAGAAAAGAAATATGAAATAAAGTTGGTTAGCAGTGAACCATACTACCACCACTGGCCAGGTTCTCCTTCTATTGCAAAAGATGGAACAGTATATGTTGCAACATTTGCAGACCCTGCTGTAGGAAGTAATGATTCCTCATTTGGTTATTTATATGCAATAAGAGAAGGAATAGAGAAAGATATAGTAATAACAAGACCAAAAATACCATATTTATATATTTTTGACAGAGAGATAATGAAAATTGATGGTGTGACCAGTATAATAGTAGGAGGGATTACAGTTGAAACAGAAGTAAAATCTGATAAATATATTGAAAAAGTAGAGTTTTATTTGGAATATTATACCAGTCGATTCCCAGCTCGTCTTTATTATACAGATTACTCTCCTCCTTTTAAATGGAAATGCAGAATTAAGGCATTTGATATAAAAAAATGGCAAGAACGTGGTATAATAGTAAAAGCATATTACAACGACGGGGACAGTGTCGCAGAGGTAATTAGACCAATAAAGTTTTTTAGTTTGTATGGTGAGGATGCTCCTCAATAATCTTACATTACTTTTTATTTCATAGGTCATCAAAATTTATTCTATTTTTATAGTCTTTGACAGAAATAATTTCCTACTAAATTACTACAATCTTTTAGTAATGAACAAAATCAAAGCATCTTAATATTGAATGAACCACTGCTTTTTCCAGTGAAAGAAGTGAATAGTGAAGTAAAAAAATATCAATTCATGGGGTTTGATTAGTGAAAACTATGTTTTTTATTGATTATGATAAATTTTTTCGGTATAGAATTAAGAAGCATTTCATTTTTCACTATTCTTTACTTTTGGTCATTTAATGGACAACATCTCATATTACAAAATTATCTATTTTTGCTCCACATTTAATGCATTTTCCATTTTTAATTCCACTCACCGTTGCAGAAAAACCATGCCTCTCGACAATCAAATTTCCACAGTTATGGCAGTATGTATTTTCATAATCTCCAGGAGGAACGTTTCCAAGATAAACATAGTTAAGCCCCTCTCTTTTTGCAATATTGTATATTTCAAGCAATTTTTTAAATGATGTAGGCGGTAAATTTGACATTTTGTAATGGGGGTAGAAAGCTGTAAAATGAATAACCTGCATCTCTCCCATTTCCTCAATCACCCATCTGCAGAATTTTTTTATTTCCTCAATATCATCATTTTTTGTGGGGATTACTAAATATGTTAATTCAACATGAACACCTCTGCTTTTATAATTTTTGCATGCAGACAGAACTGGCTCAACTTTTGCTTTGCATATTTCCTTATAAAAAGAATTGCTCATTGATTTCACGTCAATGTTTACAGCATCCAGATATTTTGATATTTCATTCAATGGTTCTTCATTTATATATCCATTTGTAATAAAAACAGTATACAATCCATTTTTTTTAGCAATTTTTGCAGTATCAATTGCATATTCAATCCATATGGTTGGCTCATTATAAGTCCATGCTATGCCATCACAACATTTCTTTGCTTTTTCAACTGCATCCTCCGGCAATATTTCCTCCATAAAATATTCCTCTGGTTTCGCCTGGCTTATGGTGTAGTTCTGGCAATGAAGGCATTTAAAATTGCACCCAATTGTCCCAAGTGAAAAAACCACACTACCTGGATGAAAATGATACAATGGTTTCTTTTCTACAGGATCAGCATGGGCGGAAGAGCAGGAAGCGTATATTAAAGAGTATAAATTTCCATCTTTATTTTTTCTCACGCCACATATGCCACGTTGTCCTTCCTGTATCAAACAAAAATGAGGGCACAAATTGCATCTGATATTGCTATTTTCTTTTTGCCAGAACTCTGCTATTTTTTCCACAAATTTATAGCTTGTCTGCTATAAATTTATTTTCATATGCCACTATTGCTTCCATTGCAACAATCCATGCGGGAAGCATTCTGTCATATATACATATCTTTTCATCTGCCATATCGTAAACATTTGTAATGAAATCTCCAAATGGAAAACCCCCAATTATACAAACAACATCTTCCTCAATAACATCTTCAATTCTTTTTTTGTTTCCTTTAATGGTGAATAAAATCCTTTTTCCTTTTAATTTAGAAAGCAATTCCTCCAGTTTCTCCTCCTTCATTTCCATTAAAACATTCTCCTCATAGAGAATCTTTTTAATTTCAAATAATTGTTCAATCAATCCCTTGAATCTGTTATAATTCTTTATAATCCTTGTTTCTGGATTTGTGTATATAACTTCATTGTTCCTTGTATGGACATATGTTCTGAGCATTCCTTCTTTATTTAAAATTGATTCTTGAGAGATTAGGAGAAAAAGATGAACAATATCTGGTCTCCCTCTTCTTTGCCAATCTTTTATTTTTTTCATTGAGGAGTGATGAAGAGATGCATCCAAAATAAAACTTCTATTTTTTTTAACACATGAATGATTTTTTATTTCTGCTGGAATTCTCTCCAGTTCACTATCTGCAAGTATCAAGTGCATCATAATGAAATAAGATGGTAAGCTATATAAACTTTCAAAATCAAGTTATTATTTCCCCTAGTTTATCTTCTTCTATTGCCATTTTTATTTCCTGAGCTATTCTCCTGCCTGTTGAAAGATTTGGCTGAATAAAATCTGAATATGGACTTCCAGAAACATATAAATTTGTTCCAGCAACAATTCTTGCAGATATTTCAAAAACTTTTATTTCAAGCTCATCTGTAACAACAGTTTCAAGACAAAATGGTCCAATTATCCCTCCAAAAAGTTCATATGATTTTTCAACAACTTTTTTACCCATCTCAAACACTTTCGGCAATAAAGATTCTCTCATTACAATTGGTATGTTTCCTGTAACAACAAAAGATGGATGTATTCCCATTTCCTCAAGTTCTGAAATTGAACCAAGGCGATGAGCTTCATCAATATTCGCTTCATCTCTTCTATCTATGGATAAAAGTTCAAGACTACCACTGCAAACTCTATAACCATTTTTTTTAATTGGAGAATAGAAATAATGAATGTAATATCTCGTCCCTATCAAAAACTCCTGTATAATATATTTCTTATTTCTCTCTATTCTCCTTTTAAAATCAGTGTAATCTTTTGCAATAAAAAATCCTTTTCCTCCTTTTGCACCATAATACTTAACTATAACTGGTCTGTTTATGTCTCTCGCATCCTCAATAACCTCAGGCATTTTCAATCCTGCACCTTCAAGCCACTTTCTCTCCTTCTCTCTATCTGATTCCCATTCAAGAACTGATTTATTGCCAAAAGTTGGGATTTCAATATTCAAAAAATTTTCTGCTCCCATATATTCTACGAATGAACCATGAGGAACAATTACAGCATTTTTTTCATAAAATTTTTCTGCATATTTATTTATATTCATATAGCTGTCCACAACAATGAACTCATCTGGCTTTGCCATAGGGAATGCAGAATAAAATTCTGGCTCTTTTTTTATTGCTATCCCTATGCTCCTAAAACCTTCCTTTCTTGCTCCATTGAAAATCTGCAAACTTGAATGGGAGCAAGCTGTCGCTATTGATATATCCTTCTTGTCATAACTGTTTATTATATTTTCTATTCCCATTACTCAATATATCCTATCCATTTTTAAAAATTTTCATTCTGGATTTTCTTTCCCCTAAAACTTATATATTTCATTCTTTTTAACTCACATGAGCAGGAGATTTGTGGTTTTGTTACTGGCTTTATTAATTTTTTATAGCATGCAGAATTTAGCATTTGAAGAAAAGATTGGCAAAGATTCAACAAAAAATTTCGAAAATGATTACACTCATTTTGTTGTTGCTGAACTCGGCTCCACCACTTATTGCCCTTACTGCCCGGATGCTTCAGATTTAATGCATTCGTTGCATTCATTAGGCAATCTTCCATTCTATTACATAACTCTCGTATATGATAAAAGTGATGTTGCACAGAGAAGAGGAAGGGCATTCAATGACTATTTCATACCAATGCTTTATGTTGACGGAGGATATAAAGTGGTGGACACAACTTCTGAGATTAGCTATTCAAATGCAATAAAAAGTTCTGCAGAGAGAAATGTGAGAGATGTGGACATTGAAGTTAATGCAGAATGGAATGGAAATGATGTAAGTATCATTTTAAATGTTACAAATAATGAAAACAGAATTTATTTTGGACATATCATGGTATGCATGGCAGAGATTGATTCAAGATGGATTAGAAATGATGGAAAACATTACAACAATACCCTTATGGATTATGCATTGAACAGATATATATTGATACCAGGAGGAAAAACAAAGAAATTAGAGGTTGAATGGGAAAATAAATACAATTTGCAGGAAGGAAACACGCTCATTTTGGCTTTCATCTCAAACTGGATTCCTCACATACAGCAAAATCCATGGGAAAAACCAAAGCCAAATTTCTTCATTGCTCAATTTGTGGATGATGCAAATGCAGCAGAAATATAATTTACAAAAAAGTTAAATGTGAATTTTCATTTCCATTACATGGAAATTAGAGATAATTTACTTTATACAAAAACTCATGAATGGGTGTTGAAAAAAAATGGTTTTGCAAGAATAGGGATAACGGACCATGCCCAAGAAAGCTTGACTGATATAGTATTTGTTGAATTTCCAGAAAAAGGAGAGAGATTTAAAAAGGGAGAAAAAATAGTAACTCTGGAATCAGTTAAATCTGTTTCTGAAGTTTTTGCACCATTTACAGGAAAAATTTTGAATTTAAATGAAAAACTGAATGATGAGCCGGGTTTAATAAATTCTTCGCCATATGATGAGGGATGGATTGTTGAAATGGAAATAGAAAATGAAGAAGAACTGGAGGATTTAATGCCTCCGGGAGAATACAGAAAAATAATTAGTAAAGATTTATAAAATAAAAAAGGATTATGGGGAGATAAAAATGAGTAGAGAAAATTTCCAGCCTTTGATTCCACCTGAAAAGATTGTTTCTGAACTAACTCTTAAAGCTGTTCTGGTTGGAGTTGTTCTTGCAATTATAATGGGTTCAGCAAATGCGTATCTCGGTTTATATGCAGGAATGACAGTATCTGCTGCAATACCTGGAGCAATAATGGCTCTTGCTCTCTTAAAACCATTCAGACCAACTGTTTTGGAAGTGACTCTTGGCATGATGGGTGCTGCTGCTGGAGAGGCGCTTGCTGCGGGAGTTATATTCACAATTCCAGCACTTGTTGTGATAGGGGCATGGGAAAATATTCACTATCTCGAGACGACAATTATTGCATTAATTGGAGGAATTCTTGGGGTTTTATGGATGGTTATGCTCAGAAGAGCTTTAATTGTAAAAACAGATTTGCCATTTCCTGAAGGTATTGCTGTCGCAGCTGTCATAAACACTGCGGTTGGAGCAGAAGAAGAGGAAGAGGAGGGAGGCGGGGGAAGTTTATGGATGCTCATTGGAGCGACTCTTGCGGGACTGGTTAAATTCTGTCAGGTTTCCTTAAATGTATTTAAGGGGAGAATAGAATATATTGTAAATGCAGGCAAATACGGAGTTCTGGGAAAATCAACTGAAGGATATTTTTATGGAGGAACAGCTGCATCTCCTGCACTCCTTGGAGTTGGATATATAATAGGACCAAGAATTGCAGCATACGTTTTTGCAGGTGGTCTTCTGGGATGGGTTATTATAACTCCCCTTCTAATTGTTTCAACTGGCTTACCTGCTGGCTCATCTGCCTTAGATGGATTTATGCTCATATGGAGTGATTATGTAAGATATCTTGGCGTTGGCGCAATGGTGGTTGGTGGCTTATATACAATATGGAAACTCAGAGAAAATCTGATACATGGAGTTAAGGAGGCGGTTATAGGATTGAGGGGAGGGAGTGTAGAAACAAAGATAAGAACAGATAGAGATTTGGATATCAAAAAAGTTTTTCTTGCAATAGGTTTCATGATAATTCCAGTTTTTCTGGTTTATGCATGGCTTAGCCAAATGTATATAGTGAGCTTATTTATGGCTATTCTGCTTGTCTTGCTTGCTTTTGTTGCCTCTGCAATAGCAGGATATATGGCAGGATTGCTTGGTTCTTCAAATAACCCAATTTCAGGAGTTACAGTTGCTGTCCTTCTATTTGTGAGTATAATAATGCTTGCTTTTGGAGTTACAGGAACATCAGGGATGACAATAGTTATAGGAATGGCAGCAGTCGTCTGCTGTGGAGCAGCAATATCTGGAGATGTTTTGCAGTCAATGGCAGCTGGACAGATGCTTGGAGCAACTCCATGGAAACAGCAGTTGGCAGAAATGTTTGGAGTTATAGCAACTGCCCCAATACTGGCAATAGTTGTTCAGGCATTGGATAAAGCATATCACATAGGGAGTTATGATTTACCAGCTCCTCAGGCGTTTCTCATGGGAGGAATAGTTAGAGGAGTTATAGGAGGAGAGATGGTATGGCCTTTTGTTATAGCAGGGGCTTTTCTTGCTTTGGTACTGATAATAATGGATATTCCTGTTCTTCCTGTTGCAATAGGAATCTATCTTCCATTCACCCTGACAGTTCCCATTCTGGTTGGGGGGATAGTGAGGGCTGTAATTGACAGAAAATTGAGTAAGGAATCTGCCGAAGAGAACGAAGAAATAAGTGATTGGGAAATGGCAATAAGGAAAACTGGTATAAAGCCGAAAGAAAGAGCGCACAGAACAGGTCTTCTATTTTCTGCTGGTTTAATTGCAGGAGAGGCAATAATGGGAGTTATAAGTGCTTTTCTTATCATAGGGCATATAAATCTTGGCGTACTAAAAGAAGCTCCTTCATGGCCTGGAATGCTTATATGGGGATACATTGCTTTCCTGCTTGGATATATTGTTTTGAGAGAGTTCAGAAAAGCTTCCCATGAAGATTGATTTAAGAGCAAAACCAGTAAGACAAATTGAATGGCTGGAGGAAAATGAGAGAGTTAGGTTGAAAGTAATAAAGTTTAAAGGTAAGTTTGGGCAATGGTTGTGCAGAACATTAAAAAAACCAAACTATTTTTTTATAAATCTGGATGAAGTTGGCTCATTTATATGGAAAAAATGCAACGGGAAAAATAGCATTGAAGATATTTTGGAAAAATTAAGAGAGAAATATGACGAGGAAAAAGTTAGAGAGAGACTATTAACATTCTTGTTAATGCTGAATAAATATGGATACATTAAATTTGAGTAGCATAAAGCCGCCGGCGGGGGTCGAACCCGCGACCTTCTGATTTTTCGGTTATATCCACAAACTCCTTACGAATCAGATGCTCTTCCCCTGAGCTACGGCGGCTTATGATGGTTGATATGCCTGAGCGAGTATTTTATATTTACCGCATCCTGTTACTTTTACAATAACTTTCCATGTGCCTTTTTCTGGTGAAATGAAGTAAAAATAATCGTCGTAGGTGTGAGATTTTCCAGTTGTGCAGTAGCTTTTTGTAGTGTTTTCTCCAGATGGAGAGACTATGGTTAAATTAAGTTTGCCCTGATTCAGGCTTTCCAATTCTGGTTTTATTGGATTTGAAAATTCTGCTTCAATAAAAATTTGCAGATATTTTGTTCCATTCTCCAAAAAAATTGTATAATCATTTACCATAGCCATTTCAAGATTTATCATATCTACCCATCCAAATTTTTTCTCATCTTCAACAACTTTCTGCCATTCATATTCTGGAGGCTTTTGAACTTTTTCCATCACCTTCTCATAAAAGTCTGTAACTATACATCCCGATAGCATGGGCAAAATTAACAATATGAATATCCAAATCTTCTTAACCACATCCAAAAATGCATAACTCCTTATTAAAATTGCTGATTTTGACTGCACAAAAATCCTAAGGTTTTTATTTAGAATTCATATACTCCCTCAATGAAAGCGAAAGATATAGTATATGCACTGGTTGCATTTGTACTTCCTTGGATATTGATTTTAGGAGGTGCAATTGGAAAAATATACAATGCATGGTTATATGTGATATGCATATCGTGGTTCGTTTTAGCACTTTTTATTTTCCTCTCATTTTACAAAATTTGAAAAGTTTTAATAATGAAAAGTATTTTCTAAAATGATTAAAATGATATTTGGAAAAAAGAAGGAGGAATATATTGATTTGGAGGATATTGAAACAGAAGAGCTTCCAGAAGCAGAAATGTATGTGAAGGTTGCAGAGCTACAGAAATTTGATGATTTGAAAGATTTTTCAAAATACATATATGAAGGAAATATACTCATACTGGATGTTTCTCCAATTTCTGTTGATGATATTGAAGTAGAAAGAGTTACAAACGAGCTCAAAAAAATAGCCAAGGATATAGACGGAGATATAGCTGGACTTGACAGAAATCATTTCATAGTTACACCATCTGGAGTGAAAATAGACAGGAGAAAGCTCAGGAGATTTTAATTTATCCTTTAAAAAGTTCTTCAATTTCAATTAAGTCGAGCCATCTTTCCTTGCAAATGCATTCAAGATTTTTAAAAATATCTACATTTTGCCTCAATGAGAAATTTTTTATTGAATTTAAAAAATCTTTATCGCATTTTCCACAGTTGTGGCTTCCTCTTTCCTTCCCACCTGCAACAACATCACATTTTATCATTCCATCATAAATTTCAGAACTTTTCCTCAAGACTTCAACAACACTCCACAGCCAGGGAGGGCGATACAGATTTTTTTTCCATAGAAATTCAACAACTGTTCTACTGTGAATTGCAACCGGATTAAAAGATAATGTATCTGCTATATCTTTTACTTTTTCAACGCTTTTTATAGCATCTTTAATTGCATCTTTTTCGGTGAGAAAAGGAGGTTTAATTAGAATGTAAACCTTCAATTCTTTGCCATATTCCTTAACTTTTTCTGCCCATTTTCTCCATTCTGCATATTTAAATCCTTTATTTATTGAATATTCAAGAACCCTGTCATTTGCAGATTCAAGACCCATTGCAATTTCAATTCTTTTATTGCTTTTTATATTCTCAATGTTTTTTATAAATTCTGGTCTGCTTTCTATCACAATTTTTTCTGCTTTTGAAAATGATTCTATTATTTTTTTCTGCATATGCGATGGAATCTCTCTCTCATCCAGAAAACTTCCGGAGGTGAATATTTTTACAATTTTCTCATTTTCATATATTTTAACAGCTTCCTTAATTTGCTTTAAAATTTCATCTTCTTTGACATCATAAGTTTCCTTAAAATATCCACACATTGTGCATCCTCCCTTATGAGACCATCTGCACCCTCTCGTCCTTAAAATAAGCACAAATGCATCAACAATTTTTCCATTCAAAACATCTTTTTCTTTCCAGATTCTCGGCTTTTTAAATTTTTTTGTTATCTCTCCTTTAAATTTTTTTGTCACTGAGGCAAGTTCCTTCATTTTGCTATCATTGCTCTTAGCCAATCTGCAACGTTTTCTGCATGGTCAGCAATATCATCTATCCAGTCAACCATCTTCAAAAGATGATATTCATCCATTGGAGAAAGTTTTTTCTCAATGGCATAAATTTTTTTTGTTATTTCATATCTTTTCTGGTCTGCTTCCCATTCTTTTTGATGAACATTATGAATATATTTTTTTGATTCTTCTCTCTCCTTTCCAGAAAAACTTGTTTCAATCAAATCCTTTACATTTTCAACAGCCTTTTCCATTTCTTCAACTGTCTGTGCCACAAGATTCATATGCTCCTTAAAATCTTCTCTTAACTCATCTGGTATATTGGTATGCCTTAAATCAAGAAGTTGTGCAAGATTTTCTGCATGGTCAAGTATTGCATCTTCCTCCCTCAAAACCCATAAAAAATATCTCTTGTCCACAGGCATCAAAATTGAGCGTGGTAAATGAGCCCTTATATTTCCTTTTATCAAATCTGCCTCATGTTCAAGTTCAGAAACTTTTTCTGCAACTGTATGAAAATTTTCAAACTCTCCTTCTATGTATTTCATCAATCCATCTCTGAGAATTGATATGCATTCCCTTACCTTTTTCATATGCTCAAACAATCCCTCAAATGGAGATTTTTTACGATATGTATCTCCAACTGGTGCTCTGTATGGCATTAAAATATTAACAATAAACCCCTATAAATTAGTATCGCTATGATTGCAGCCGCCGGCAGGGTGAGAAGCCATGAATATATTATTCTTTTAATCACAGATAAATCAACAGCATCCAGACCCCTCGCAAGTCCAACTCCAATGACAGCACCTACAACAGTATGAGTCGTTGATATAGGCATTCCAAGTTTTGAAGCAACCAAAACAACAGTTGCAGCTGAAAAATCTATTGCAAATCCTCTTGTATTTGTTAAAGCAGTTATTTTTCCCCCTACAGTTCTTATAACCTTATATCCCCATGTTGTAATCCCAACTGCTATTCCTACACCACCCAAAGCAAGCAGATAAACTGTGTCAATTTTTCCCCAAGCGAGAGCTAAAACAATGCCAACTGGAGCAACAGCATTTGCAACATCATTTGCTCCATGGGAAAAGGCAACATAGCATGAAGTCATTATCTGCAGACGTCGAAAAAGTCCTTCTACAATATCATATCCCCTTCCTTTTGTTTTTTTAAGTATGAAAATTCCAGCAACAGAAGCAACAAAACCAGCAAGAAATGAAAGAAAAATATAAGTTTTTAAATCATACCCAAGCAAATCTCCCATCCTTGTCTTCATAAAAATTGAAAGAAAAATTATAAAGATTGTCAACCCAATGAATACTGGTCCAGCTTTTTTTGCACTTTTTACTGGTTCTTTTGTTGCAAGAACAAAATATGCAATTATTTTGAACATAGTGAAAGCTATAATTCCTCCAACAAGAGGAGATAAAATCCATGATGTTGCAACCATCCCCACTGTTTTCCATTTGACAAGCTCAATACCTCCCTGCACCAGACCAAATCCAATAACACCCCCTATAACAGCATGTGTTGTTGAAACTGGCAGTTCCTTCCAAGTGGCGAGAGTTACAAAAATTCCAGCTGAGAGCAAAGCACCCAAAAAACCAAGCATAATACTGTGTTCTGGTAAAGCAAGTTCCCCTCCTGATGAATATATATTTAAAATTCCCTTCTGTATTGTATCTGTGACATGTTTGCCAACCAGAACTGCCCCAAGAAAATTTAAAACAGAAGCAATGAGCAAAGCTTGTCTCAAAGTTATTGCTTTAGCTCCCACAGCAGTTGACATTGAATTCGCAACATCATTTGCTCCTATGTTCCATGCCATGTACAAGCCAGCAAAAATTGCTATTATGATGAGGAGGAGAGCAAGCATGACGGTAAATATTTCCAAAGATTTATAATTTCCTGTAAAATTCCTTACTATGATTAAAGCTTATATTCTAATATTAACATATGTTGGCAACTTAAAGGCGGTGCTGGAGGAAATGAGGAAATTGATTAATGTTGAAAGTATTGCTGTTGTTGCTGGCGATTATGATATAATTGTGAAGGCAAAGGTAGAGAAACTGGAAGATTTGGTGGAACTTACAGATAAAATTCATTCTATTAAAGGTGTAAAGAGAACAAATACTCAGGTTATAGAAAAAGAGATTGAGCTATGAGAATAAGAAAAAAATATTTGTTTTATACACTTGCAATTGTATCTTCAATTGCCTATTCCTTAGAAGCTTCAATTGACAGCGTTGTTTTATACAAAATTATAGAAAATCCGTGGGTATACTGTTTATCATTTTTTATTGTTGGAATTTCGTTCACTTTTTTTGCAACTCTTTTCCTTTCCATACCATTTAAAAATAAAAGCATTGGCTCATTAATAGACCCATCTTTTAAAAAAATTAGGATTTTAAAAAGGAGAGAAATAAAATACCAGATTGTAGCGGGACTTGGAAATGCTGTTGCAACAATGGGATACTTCATAATTGTTTCCATTTTTATTGATTCTTCAGTTGTTCTTTCATTCTCACAATTTGTTATACTCTATCTTTTGTTAATAGAATCTTTGGCTGAAAAAAATGCTCCAACATTGGCAGAGATTCAATCCTCTGTAATGGTAACATTTGGAGCACTTCTGGGTTCAATATCTCTCTCTGGAGAGATTAATGTTGATGCTCTACTGATTGTACTTTTTGTTATAAACCCTGGATGGGTTTTGTTTGCAACATACAACAGAAAATTGAAATTGTTGAAAATAGATGAAAAGCTAAATGATTCAATAAATATAAGATTCTGGAATCTGACTTTTACAACCATATTTGTATTCGCTGGAATTTTTATTTTGAAAGGTAATATAATTTATGAAAGCATATATGCAATAAAATCTAACTTTTCATGGCTTCTGGCTGGGGCGATAATTACATTTTTCTCAGTTGTTCTGTTTGTGAGGGCAATGGGGATGGGAAAAGCAAGCATCACTCAAGCAGTTAGAGCTTCATCAATTATATTTTCACTTCCAATGGTATTTTTAATTTCCCATTTCTATCCAGATTTTATTTTTGCAGGAGATACAATTATGATGCTCATAAAAATAATAGGCATAATACTTGTTGTGCTAGGTGTAATATCATTTGCTCTAACAGAAGTAAAGGCATATATTTTTATAAAAGCAAAAACTGGGCATCCAATAATGGAATTGTTTAATGATATATGGAAAATAAAGGGTATAACAAATGTTGCTGTTGTTGCTGGCACATATGATATTATTGCAAAGGCAAGAATAAGAACACTTGGTAAGGGATATGAGAGAATAATAAGAGATATGGAAAAAATAAGGGGAATAGAAAATTTTGAATGGCAATCAATATTGAAAGAATGGGAAGAGATTTGAACAATATTTATAAACAAAATGTGTTTTATTTCTGGCGTGAATATGGTTTGTAAGAAAAAAATTAAAATTGAGAATTTCAGAGGAATATTGTTTCATATTGTTGGTATTGTCTCATTGATATGGTTTTTGGTTAGGAGTGGATTAGCTCCCCATCGTTCCCAATACCCATGCCAGCAAGCCTCAAGGAGTATGGCATTAGTTTATATTGCATACTGGAGTGGCTTGTTTATTGGAATGAGTTTATGGATGAAAAGATTGAAGCCAAAAATTTATTCTTTATCGTCGGCAATTGTTGCAACATTCATAATTGCAGGAATATTTTCTGGAAGCATTTTGAACGAAAATGTGTCAAAATGGAATCCGGTATGTAAAGAGCCAATTGGAAATCCAACAGGAATTAATCCAGGAAGAGTTGCGTGGGTATGGAATCCTCATGCAACTCAATCTGAACTGGAAGGATACTGGTGGGAAAGTGTAAATAATAATATAACAGCAATAGAGAAAATGTTTTCTGATGGGTTGAGAGCATTAACAGGCAAAGAAAGCGATTATGAAGCGTGGGAAAGTTTGTTCAAATATTTCAATAAAATTCATGGAAAAGGAAATGTTAGCTATAAAGAAGGAGAAAAAATTGCAATAAAAATAAACATGAATAACTGCTGGGCATACAGAAATCCTTATGAACAAAAAGATGATGACAGAGATGCAAATCCTTATGTTGTTAAAGCGCTTCTACGCCAGCTTGTGAATGTTGTTGGTGTGAGCCAAGAAAAAATAACAGTATATGATGCATCTCGTCCCATACCTGACTGGTTTTATAACAGAGTTTATTATAAAGAATATCCATCTCACTTACAACCAGAATTTTCAGGCATTCATTTCATTGATGCAGAGGGCGGAGCAGAAGGAAGAGAAAAGGTTGTTGCAAGCAATATAAAAATTTATTTTCATGACGGAACTGTAAGAACACTGCCAAGATGTGTGGCTGAAGCAGATTATGTAATCAATATGCCCCTCCTCAAAAGACATCCAATCAATAACGGAGTTACTCTATCTGGCAAAAATTTGTTTGGAACATGGATGGAGCCAGTTGAAGATATTCATGAATATCATGAATCTGGAATGATTATGGGCAATCCAACTCCTCAGGTTGATTTGCTTGCTCACGAAAGCATAGGAGGGAAAACTTTACTTTACATTGGGGATGGAACATTTGCAACGAAAAAAGACCATAAAACAATAGAAAAATTCAAAATGTATCCATTCAACAATGACTGGACAAACAGTCTTTTCTTCTCGCAGGATCCGGTTGCAATTGACTCTGTAATGTATGACTTTTTGTATGCGGAAGGAACAAATCCTACCGAGGGAGCACAAAATTATTTGCATCAGTGTGCTGAGCCGTCTGCCAATACTTATGATCCTGAAAATGATGGAGTTTATCTTTCAAAAAGTTTGGGAGTTCATGAACATTGGGACACCTCAGTTGATATATTTTCACCAGATAGATATTCTGGAGCAGATGAAAATGGAATAGATTTTATTGCTATCGGAAAAGAATATGCAAAACCTACAGTCAGAATAATAAATCCAGAAGAAAACTATCTTTATTTTATTGGGAAGAAAATTTTACCCACTCCCATAACAATAATCATAGGAGAAATAGATGTTATGGCAGAGATGGAAGGAAATGAGGGCAATGTAGAAAAAATGGAATTTTATGTTGAT
>DRIF01000157.1 GCA_011052825.1 Thermoplasmatales archaeon | reverse complement strand
TTCTAAGCCACGATAAGTTTTCTGATGTTTTGATTTAAGTAATAATGCCAGAACCAATGACTTTGGAGGATGTGGAGGTCTACCTCTTTTGGAAATTTCCCATGGTTCAGGCATCCTGTCAATGATTTTCTTTGCGTTTTGAATGAACCATTCATCCTCATTTTTCATAGCAAGATTGTATATCTTCCAATTGGTTTTGAATTTTCTGTCTACTTTCTTATCCTTATTGCATCCCATCCATTATGTAGAATAAAAATATCTAAATTTATTTTTCGGACAACGCTCAGCAAATCCACAAATTCAAGAAGCAGGAAGCTATGTTAACATAACATGTAATGTTACAGATAATGTTGCAGTAAATGTTGTTAAAGTAAACATAACTTATCCTGATAATAGCCAACACAATTTCACAATGAGTGGAGGATATTATCTCAACCAAAGCTATTCAATGGTTGGCACATATCATTATTTCATATGGGCAAATGACACTTCCTCAAATTCAAATGTATCATCAACATATACATTTACCATTCAGGATACACTCCCTCCTGAAATAAAAAATGTTTCAGCAAATCCACTTCATCAAGAATATGGAAAATATGTTAACATAACATGCAATGTTACAGATAATGTTGCGGTAAATGTTGTTAAAGTAAACATAACTTATCCTGATAATAGCCAACACAATTTCACAATGAATGCTGGGTATTATTTCAACCAAACCTACTCCATAATTGGCACATATCATTACTTCATATGGGCTAATGATACTTCCTCAAATTCAAATGTATCAACAATGCATGAATTTAATATAACAACACCACCAACAGTGGACTATATTCTCATTGAATATAATTCAGGGGGAGAAATTCCAGATACAAACATCTCAGCAAACTTTACAATAATTGGTTATGCATTTGCATATAACAATACATTTGGATGTCTTGGCAATATTGAAGTGAACTGGTCTGTTACAAATATTTCCTCAAATGCTACCACAAATCCAACATATGGAACATCATCAATATTTTATTCTGGATGGTATAATGGAACTGCCATATGGAAAGCAGATGATGGTATACATAATGATACAGTTATTTTTACCATAAACACAAGTTTATTTACACCTATGTTATATAAGGGATGGAATTTGATTACCATACCTGTAGAAAATGATTATATGGCTTCTACTTTATATCCAGTAATACCAGGATGCAGTATAATTTTATCATGGAATGCAACTGCACAAGATTTTATATTATATGTTCCAGGCTGTCCATATGATTTTGAAATTGAAAATGGACGTGGCTATTTGGTAGGAGTAACAGATAATGTAATTTTCTCAATTTCTGGTATTGACATAGTTAGTGTATCTGTTCCTCTGAAAATAGGATGGAATATGCTTGGATGGTTTAAATCAGTGTCAACAACTGCCAAAAGCATATATGAAAATATCACGAGTTCCACAATTGTATTAAAATGGGATGCAATTCAGCAAGATTTTATATTATACGTCCCTGGTTCACCATATAACCCAAAAATAAGAAGAGGAGACGGCTTTTTAGTTGCAGTAACAGAAGAAAGTATATGGCATGGTGAAGGTTAAAAACACAGGACAACATAAATTTGTTACTCACTAAATCATTAACTTTTTAGGAGAAAGCAAGTCATAAATCCCGAAACGACATTTTTATATAGTTCTTCTCCTTCTTTCAGCGGATAACATGGCTGATATTGTTGGTTACGGGGCTTATGTCCCCAGGTATAGAATAAAGGTTGATGAAATTGCTCGCATATGGGGCAGAGATGGGAAATCTGTCTCATCTGGGTTGTATGTTTTTGAAAAATCTGTTCCAGCAATGGATGAAGATACTGCAACAATTTCTGTTGAATCTGCAAGAAAAGCTGTAAAACAATCAAAAATAAATCCTGCTGATATAGGAGCAATTTATGTTGGCTCAGAAAGTCATCCATATGCAGTTAAGCCAACTGCAACAATTGTTGCAGAAGCCATAGAGGCAACTCCTGTTTTAACTGCAGCTGACTATGAATTTGCATGCAAGGCAGGAACTGCAGGAATGCAGAATTGCATTGCTCTCGTTGAATCAAAAATGATTAAATATGGAATGGCAATAGGAACGGATGTTGCCCAGGCTGCTCCTGGAGATGCTTTGGAATATACTGCTGCTGCTGGAGGTTCTGCATTCATAATTGGCAGGGATGGAATAGCAGAAATTAATGAGACAGTTTCTTTTACAACTGATACTCCTGATTTCTGGAGAAGGGAGGGGGAACCATATCCAGGACATGGAGAACGCTTCACTGGAGAGCCAGCTTATTTTAAACATATTACAAATGCTGCAAAAATGTTGATGGAGAAGATTGGAACTAAACCATCTGATTATGATTTTGCGGTTTTCCATCAACCAAACGGAAAATTTCCTTTGAGAGTTGCAAAAAAACTTGGTTTTGAAAGGAAGCAAATTGAAGATGGATTGCTTTGTCCCATCATAGGAAATACATATTCTGGCTCATCTCTTCTTGGGCTATCTGCTGTTCTGGATGTTGCAAAACCTGGGCATCGCATAATAGTTGTTTCATATGGTTCTGGAGCTGGTTCAGATGCCTTTGATATAACAGTTAAGGATAAAATAGAGGAGGTGGAAAGAATAGGCGTGAAAAAAATGATTGAAAGCAAGGAGTATGTTGACTATGGCACATATATGAAATTCAGGGGTGAATTTAAATGAGAGAGGTTGCAATTATAGGCATAGGAATGACACAATTTGGCGAACTTTGGGAAAAATCATTTCGAGATTTAGTTGCTGAAGCAGGAATAAAGGCAATATCAGATGCTGGAATAGAGGGAGAAAAAATTGATGCAATGTATATAGGGGGAATGTCAACAGGTCGCTTCATAGGGCAGGAGCATGTCGCCCCCCTCGCTGTTGAGGTTGCTGGCTTACAGGATTTGCATATTCCAGCAGTGAGAGTTGAAGCAGCGTGTGCATCAGGAGGAGTTGCAATGCATCAGGCTTACATTGCTGTTGCAAGCGGGATGTATGATTTTGTTGTTGTTGGAGGAGCAGAAAAAATGACAGATGTTGTTGGAGGCGAGGCAACAAACATACTTGCTTCTGCTGCAGACCGTGAATGGGAGGCATTCTTTGGTGCAACTTTTCCTGGGCTTTATGCTTTAATGGCAAAATATCACATGCATAAATATGGCACTACCCAAGAACAGCTTGCAATGGTTGCAGTTAAAAATCATTACAATGGAAGCATGAATCCAAAAGCACAGTTCAAAAGAAAAATAACTGTTGAAGATGTTCTAAAATCTCCAATGGTTGCAGAGCCATTGCATCTCCTTGATTGCAGTCCAATTACAGATGGTGCATCTGCAGTTATACTTGCTCCTTTGGATAAAGCAAAGGAATATACAGATAAAATTGTTAAAATAAAGGCATCTGCTCTGGCATGCGATACTCTATCCCTGCATGGAAGGAAAAGATTTGATTCTCTGCCAGCAGCTGTTCATGCAGGAAAAAAAGCATATGAAATGGCTGAAATAAAACCAGAAGATGTTGATTTGGCGGAAGTTCATGATTGCTTTACAATAGCAGAGATTATAGCCATAGAGGATTTGGGGTTTGTGGAGAAAGGAAAAGGAGGAAAGGCAACGGAAGAAGGATTAACTTCCCTAAATGGAGAAATACCAGTAAACACATCAGGAGGTTTAAAATCGAAAGGGCATCCAGTTGGAGCAACAGGAATAGCGCAGATAAATGAGATTGTTTTGCAGTTGAGAGGAGAAGCAGAACAGCGACAGATAAAAGATGCTAAAATTGGTCTTGCTCATAACGTTGGTGGCTCTGGAGGAACTGCAGTTGTTCATATTCTGGAGGTGGTATAATGGGAGTTGCCCGCTACTGGAGAGAGATACCACATAGATACAATTTGATAGGTAAAAAATGTGGTGTTTGTGGAAAGGTATATTTCCCTCCAAGAAGCATATGCCCAGATTGCAGGAGAAAATCTGCAGGAAAAATGGAGGATTACAAGCTTAAGGGGAGCGGAACAGTAGAAAGTTTTTCAATAATTCATGTTCCTCCACCAGAATTTGAAGGAAAATCTCCATATGCAGTAGCACTCATAAAAATGGATGAAGGTTGCTATTTGACTGGACAAATTGTTGACTGCGATTTAAAAGATATTCACATTGGGATGAGAGTAGAGGCATGTTTCAGGAGGATACAGGAAGACGGTAAAAGAGGAGCAATATACTACGGATATAAATTCAGAAAAGCGGAGTAATTTTTCATTCCTCTTTCCATTCTCTTTCCACAACTTCATTTATTAACTCTGCTTTTTTCTTTCCTATACCTTCCACTTCCTGCAATTCCTGTATGCTTGCATTCATCACTCCTCTAACATTTCCAAAATGGTTTAAAAGACGTTTTGCAAGAACTGCTGAAACATTCGGAAGTCCTTCAACTATATATCTCTGCCATTCATGCAAACTCATTCCAGGTTTTTTTCCTCTCAGACAAACCTCTCTCTTTTTCTTGAATTGTTCTCTTGTTGCTATTGCATATATCAGAGATGCAGTTTCTTCTGCATCTCTTGTTCTTATGACAGACACATCATAATCTGTTAGAATGCATGCTATTGCTCCATATATTGCCCTGCTGTCAATGTTGCGCGAGAATAATCCTTCATTTTCAATTATTAAAATTGGTTTTTCATATGCATCTCTCAGCCTTGTTATCTGTTCAAAAATTCTTTTTTTTACCAGAGAATCTAAAAAATCCTCTGCCCTTTTTCTCTCAACTGCAACTCTGTGACTTAATATATAATCTCCCACAGGAAGCTGTTTTACTTCAACATCTGCTTTTAACGAGAGGAAATCTGGAATTCCTGAAAGTATCTCTCTGGAATCCACCAGAATTTTTGCTTTTTGCATAATTGGAATTTATTAAATTTTTATTATTTTTTTGAATGAAATTCAAAAAATTTGAAAAATGCCTATAAATATCAAAATATTTTTATTTCATATTATGCTTTCACAAGGAATGAAGAAATATGTTTATGTATTCATTGCTATCCTGTTTGTAGTTTCATCAGCTCTTTTGCCAACTCCAGAAGGTTTAACAAGAGATGGACAGATTATGATAGGGATACTTGTAATGGCTGTTTTTTTATGGCTAACTGAGGCAATTCCTTTATCTGCAACAGGCCTTTTAATAATGGTTTTGCAACCTCTTCTTGGAATAGATTCTGCAAAAAATGTTTTCTCAAATTTTGGAAACAGGGCGGTGTTTTTCATACTTGCTTCATTCATCCTTGCATCAGCGATAGAAAAATATGGACTGCATGAGAAAATGGCTGTCCGGTTCCTTAAAATATTTGGAACGTCTCCAAGAATATTCATATTTGGAGTGATGATTACAGGAGCTTTTCTTTCCTTCATAATGCAGGAGCATGGGGTCGCCGCCATCCTTCTTCCAATACTCATGCAGATTTTAATATTAATGAAAATAGCTCCAAAAGAAAGCAATTTTGGAATAGCAACCATGCTCGCTCTTACATATGGAACAACCATAGGAAGCTGGGGGACTCTGCTGGGGGGTGCGAGAAATCCTTTAACTGTTGGTTTTCTGGATGAAATAGGATATTCTCTCTCCTTTTTGGACTGGATGAAAATGAACATACCAATTGTGTTAATTTCTCTTCCCATAGTAACAATAATCATTCTCATGTTTTTTCCTCCAGAAATTAGGAATATAAAGAATGCAATAGTTGAAATTGAGAAAGATGCAGAATCAAAAAGAGTGGGAAGGGAAGGAAAGGCAGTTGTTTCAGTCCTCATTGTAACAATATTTTTGTGGATATTCTTCTCTGATAAAATTGGAGTTGCAGTTATTGCTCTTCTTTCAGCTGTTTCCTTATTCATGCTTGGATTGATAAAATGGGAGGATGTTGAAAAAAGGGTTCAGTGGGGAATAATACTTGTTTATGGGGGAGCAATAACAATGGGTAAAGGTTTAGAAATAACAAATTCAGCCCAATGGATAGCAGAAAAATTGTTGTCTGTTTTGGGAAACAATGAATATGCTGTTTTAATATGCATAATACTTCTTACTTTCCTTCTTACAAACTTAATGAGCAATACTGCAGCTGTTGCGACAATGCTACCAATTTCCATAGGAATATCTCTACACAGTGGAATTTCTCCTGTAATTGGTGCAATGGCAACTGCTGTGGCAGGCGGAGCTGGCTTTATTTTTGTTGTTGCAACCCCAGGAATGGCAATTGCCTATTCTTCTGGCTATTTAACGCAGAGGCATATGGCTAAGGCGGGAATTTTTTCTGGGTTGATATGTTTGATAATAATATTTCTCATCTCCATATTCTACTGGAAAATGATTTTGCATCTTTAATGGAAAAGTTAATAGAAGAAAATTAAAATTGAAAAAAATTATTTTGTACTTCCAAAATTTAGCAATTAAATATATATATTTGAATATATTTACCAACAGGAGGATTAAAATGGCAGCAGATAAACCCCATTTAAACTTGGTTATAATAGGTCATGTCGACCATGGAAAATCTACAACTGTAGGAAGATTGTTATTAGAGACAGGACAGGTGGAGGAGCATATTATCAGAAAATACGAAGAAGAGGCAAAAGAGAAGGGAAAGGAATCTTTCGCACTTGCATGGGTGATGGATAGATTGAAGGAAGAGAGAGAGCGTGGCTTAACAATTGATGTAGCCCACAGAAGATTTGACACAGATAAATACTATTTCACGATAATAGATGCTCCTGGCCATAGAGACTTTGTTAAGAATATGATTACAGGAACAAGCCAGGCAGATGCGGCTGTTCTGGTGATAGCAGCACCTGAAGGTGTAATGGAGCAGACAAAGGAACATGCATGGCTTGCAAAAACTCTTGGAGTGAACCAACTAATAGTTGCAATAAATAAAATGGATGCAACACAGCCACCATATGATGAGAAGAGATATGAGGAGGTAAAGGAAGAGGCAAAAAAACTCATTGAAGGAATGCTGGGATATAAGGATGTTCCATATCTTCCAATTTCAGCATGGGTTGGAGACAACATCACTGAAAAAAGACAGCTAAGCTGGTATGATGGACCAACTTTGATTGAAGCTTTGAATAACCTGAAAGTTCCATCAAAGCCAATTGATAAACCTTTAAGATGGCCAATTCAGGATGTTTATTCCATTACTGGCGTTGGAACAGTTCCAGTAGGAAGAATTGAAACTGGAGTAATGAAACCAGGAGATAAACTCATTTTCCTGCCATCGACACAGCCAAAGGGAGTTATTGGAGAAGTGAAGAGTATAGAAATGCATCATGAACAGATTCCAAAAGCAGAGCCAGGAGATAATGTTGGGGCAAACATAAGAGGGGTTGGAAAGAAAGACATAAGGAGAGGAGATGTCGCAGGACATGTTGACAACCCACCAACAGTAGCAAAATCATTCACAGCGAGAATAATGGTTCTGAATCATCCTTCTGTTATTACAGTTGGATATACACCAGTTTTTCATTGCCACACCGCTCAAATAGCATGCAGATTTGTGGAGCTGTTGAAGAAATTTGATCCTAAAACAGGAGGAGTTATTGAAGAGAACCCACAGATGCTAAAATCTGGAGATGCTGCATTGGTTAAAATAGAACCAACACGTCCAATGGTTATAGAAAAATACAATGAGATACCTGAGCTTGGAAGATTTGCAATCAGAGATATGGGACAGACTGTTGCAGCTGGAGTTGTTGTAGATTTAGAACCAAGAGAGATAAAATAATATGGCCCAGATAGCAAGAATTACGTTAACAGGAACAGATGCAAAAAAAATTGATGAAGTTTGCCAACAGATAAAAACAATTTCAGAGAGAACAGGAATAAGAATGAGAGGACCAATTCCTCTTCCCACTAAAAGACTCGTTGTTCCATGCAGAAAAAGTCCAGATGGAGAGGGTTCAGAAACGTGGGATAGATGGGAGATGCGTATTCATAAAAGACTTATAGAAATAGATGCACAGGACAGAGCATTGCGTCAGTTAATGAGAGTTCAAGTTCCAGATGGAGTGAACATAGAAATAATGCTGAAATCCTGAAACCTTTTTCCTTAAATAAATTTTTTATTTCCAAATACAGTATCTCCGCAAGTAAAAATTTTAGAAAAAATTAAGCCCTGGGAGAACATCTTATCCAAGGAGGGGATAGGATGTCAAGCCCCAGGACCAATAATAAATTCTTCAGGAAAATAAATAGATTTTCCTTTGGTTTTGTAGAAGGAAAAATTAATTTTCATGAAAAACATAATTCATTGTATGATGATAGAGATATGCTGCAAACTCTCCTCTTTCTTTCCATTAGAAATAGATATCCTGAAAATGGATGTAAAAGATGTAAGGAGATAATAGGAAAATCACCAGATGCGGACACGTTTTACAGAAGAATAAATATGAAGAGTAGAGAAGAGATCTTGAGAGAATTTTTCTTTATTCAAAAAGAAACAATAATAAAATTGAAGAAGGGAAGAATAAAAAGAATCATGGTTTTGATTGATGAACATGAAATACCTTGGTATGGCGAGGATAACCCATATGTTGTTGGAACGAAAAACTTTGATGGAACAAAATTATGTTACAAATACATTACAATAAATATCCTGAAGGATGGATATAAGCTCTGTTTGTTTGCCTTGCCAGTAACACCATTTTCCAAAAAAGATAAATTGGTGGATGAATTATTGAGTGTAGCTGAAAAATGGTTTAAGATAGGATTGGTTTTATTTGATAGAGGATTCTCGAAAGATAGCAAAATTTTGAAGGTAGTTGAGAAACACCATTTAAAATACCTTGCTCCAATAGAGAAAAGAGATAGAATTAAGAGAATAGCAAATTTCAAGGATGGTGTAAATCCTTTTTATCATACAGAGTATGAATTTGGAGAAAAGAAAATAATAACAAATCTCTTTTTCATTCCAAACGGGAAAAGAGAGAAAGAGAAATGGAAGAATTATCATGTTTTCTGCACAAATGTTGATGTAACAAAAGCAAATCTTGAATTTCTTGCAGATTTATATGGCAAGAGATGGAACATAGAGAATTTTTACAGAGACGCTGAAAGTAATTTCATAGTTAAAACAAAAACTGTTGATTTTACTACAAGATATTTCTTTTTTCTTTTCATGTCAATACTGTACAATCTCTGGTATTTTATAAGGGCATTTCATCCAGTAACAGCCGAAAGATGGAAAGATTTAATCGAAGATGAAATGAGAGAGAAGAAAAAAATTGAAAGATTAGTAAGAGATTGTTTAATGTACTATGCATCAATGAAATTTTTAATCATTCTTTTTTCAGTTACAGCACTATCTTTCACTCATTGTTTTATAGAGAAAATAGGATTTTTTGTAATTTTAGATGATGAAGATAAATGGAACTGGAACAACTTCTCTTTTTATTGCTGTTAGCAAAAACAGGTCATGCTAACAGCAATTTTTAGCTAACATGCGGAGATACTG
>DRIF01000156.1 GCA_011052825.1 Thermoplasmatales archaeon | reverse complement strand
CTGGTGATTTTCCTATTATCTCCTTACATCTTTTACATCCATTTTCAGGATATCTATTTCTAATGGAAAGAAAGAGGAGAGTTTGCAGCATATCTCTATCATCATACAATGAATTATGTTTTTCATGAAAATTAATTTTTCCTTCTACAAAACCAAAGGAAAATCTATTTATTTTCCTGAAGAATTTATTATTGGTCCTGGGGCTTGACATCCTATCCCCTCCTTGGATAAGATGTTCTCCCAGGGCTTAATTTTTTCTAAAATTTTTACTTGCGGAGATACTGTTTTTACCATAACATTTATAAGCAAAATTGATTTTTTGATATATGGCAAAGAAAAGCAAGAGTGGTTTTCAATCTGCTGCTGGTTTGATAAGATATTTTGAGGAAGAAAAAACAGGAGTGAAAATTGACCCGAGATTTGTTATAGTTCTATCAATTTTAACTGCAGTGATAATAACAACGTTGAAAATTTTGTACCCATTATAATGTTTGTTCTGGTTATTGGGCCTGCTGCGTCAGGTAAAACAAGTATTTCCAATCAACTTTCCAAAAATGGTTTTTTAATAAATCTTGACCCAGCAACTTCCTCAAATGCTCCAATTGATATAAGAAAATGGGTGAAAGTTGAGGACATTCAGAAGAAATACAATCTTGGAATAAATGGTGCTCTCTTGAAGAGCATGGAAATTATTTCTGGAATCAATGAATGGATTTATGAGGATAGAAATAAAATAAAAATTGTCGATACTCCAGGGCAACTCGAAATATTTTTGTATCATGAATATGGGAAAAAAATAGTAGAAAAGATGCTGAAGCATGATATTGTAACCTCACTATTCATTATAGATGCTCAGGAAATTCTCTCTTTAGAAAATTATCTTGCAATTCTTGCTCAGAATGCCATGATTAATTTAAAATTGATGATTCCATCAATAACTGCAATAAATAAAATAGATGTTGTTGATGTAGAAAGAATAAAAAAATTTATTGACAGAAAAAATATTGAAAAAGAATTTGAGAGAGGAGATGCACTAATTTCTTTATCAAAAGGATTAATTGATTATGTTGAATATACAAGCATCTATCAACGCCCTATTTTTGTTTCTGCAAAAACGGGAGAGGGTATTTATGATTTGTATTCAGTTATTCATGAAGTTCATTGTTCCTGTGGAGATTTATCTTAAATTCTTTTTACGACTATTGCACCATATATTTTATAAATATGAAATTCTTTCATATGGCATGAGAAAAGCGGTATATGTGATAGGATTAATAATGATGCTATCTATTTTGTATGGAAATTATTCTACAGCATTTCCAGAAGACTCTCAAGATGAGTTGTGGGGAGTTGCAGTTGATTCAAATGGAGATGTTGTTGTGGTTGGACAGCATTATGATGGCGATAAATTTGTCATGAGAACACAGAAATATGATGGAAGTAATGGAAAAATAAAATGGCAGACAGATTATAATAAATATCAGCAGAATATAGGAAAAGCAGTTACCATTGATAACAATGGCAATATATATGCTGGAGGAGTTGCCGGCAAAGAAGTTGCAGGAATTCCAATACCTTCAACAGATTATTTAGTTGTAAAATATGACAAGAACGGAAATAAACTATGGGCTAAAACATATGATAATGGATTTGCTGACTTTCTCACTGGTATGGGAATTGATGAAGATGGAAATGTTTATGCAACAGGAATGACCTTATATATAGATATTGCCTCACAGAATCTCTCAAACATAGATTTCTGGACAATAAAATTGGATCCTTCAAATGGAAATATAATTGGTGATGATAAATTTGATAGCAACATAGATGCCGCCTTTGGAATGGATGTAAGAGGAGATACAATTGTTGTTGCAGGGAGTGTACAGGAGGGGGAAACAAGCAAATACTGTCTTCTCAAATACAACAAAAATTTGGAAGTGGAATGGGTTAAATACTATTATAATGGCAAGTCATGTTCAGCATCAGATGCTTCAATTCTCTCAAACGGGAATATTGCAATAACTGGGAATGAAGAGGAGGATTTCATGACAATTTTATATGACAGCAATGGAAATGTAAAGTCAGGATGGCCAAAAAGAGAGAAAAATGATGGAAAAGACGATGCTCTGGGTGTTGCAGTTGATTCAAATGGAAATATAATTGTTGCTGGATATAAAAGCATTAATTTGCAGAAAAGATGGTATATTGTTAAATATGGAAGTAATGGATGGGATAAAACAGAGAATATTAATGGAGAAATAAGAAGAGTTGCAGTTGATAAAGAAAACAATATAATTGCTGCTGGTTATAAAATTGAGGGAGGAAAAGAGAGTTATTGCATAAGGAAATACAGCCCAAACGGCAATTTAATATGGGAAGCAACTCAGGAAAATCCACAGGAACCAACTCATGCAGATTTTATATGGCTTCCTGAAGAACCTACAAGGGCAGACCTGATACATTTTTATGATAAATCCACAGGGGCAATAATTTCATGGCACTGGGATTTTGGAGATGGAACAACAAGCAATGAGAAAAATCCGACTCACAGGTATGATGATATAGGAACTTATACTGTCACTTTGAGGGTGACAGGGGAAGGAATAGATGATAATGTGAGTAAGGAAATAACTATTAAAAATGCTGTCCCTGTGGCAGATTTCAGCTATACCCCCTTAAACCCTGTTGAAGGACAGGAAGTAAGTTTTACTGCAGATGCAGAAGATAAGGATGGAAGCATAGCAAACTATACATGGGATTTTGGAGATGGAAGTGTTGGTTATGGAAAAAATGTTAAACATACTTATGCCACTGAAGGAAATTACACTGTTGATTTGAAGGTATATGATAATGACGGAGAGTATAAAAAAGTAACAAAACTGGTCATCGTAAATCCAGTGGGAGAAAATTCCCCACCTGTTGCTTATTTTGATATGAAGGAGCAAGCGGGAAAGGGGGAAGATGTTGAGGTAAATGCAAATGGCAGTTATGACGAAGATGGGAGAATAATCATTTATAGATGGGACTGGGATGGAGATGGAGAAATAGATAATGAATATGTCAATCCAGTTGCAGTTCATCCATGGTATATAGATGGAGAATATAACGTAATTCTTATAGTCGAGGATGATAAGGGATATCAGAGTGCCTATACCAGAACAATTAAGATAGGTGGTCTACCACAGCTTAATATAGAAGTGCCAGATGAAATTAAACTTAAAAAAGGCGAGAAAAAAACAGTCAAAATAAAAATAGAATGTCTAAATCAATCAATCTATAATGTTAATTTCTCTATCGAAGGGGATGCAGAGATAATTCCTTCAATAACTGGATTTAACATATCTGCTGGTTCAGAAGTTGAGATACCTGTTACTCTTAAAGCAGACAAAAGTTCTGAAGTAAAAATAAAGGTTACTGGAGAAGATATAGAGAGAGACATAACAATAGAAAGCAATTTAGAAACTGTGAACTTAATACTACAGAAAGGAACTCCATCATTTACTTTATTCTTTAGCATAACTGCAATTCTGTTTATTGCAATATACTTCAGAAAACTCAGGAAATGATAGATTTAATCAGACTTGCTATTGGTTCAATATCTCTCTCCTATGCAGCATACTCTGATTACAAATCAAGAGAGGTAAAAGATATACCATGGATAATAATGGGTATATCTGGAATTGCTCTCTTATTCTTTTATGATTTGAAGATGGCATTTTTTTCTATGGCAATTTTTTTTCCTATAACCATAATTATGCTTCTTCTTATAGAATTTTCACTTATGGGAGGGGCAGATGTTAAGGCAATGTGGGGGGTAATGTTACTATGTCCGCTTCCTCCAGAATTTTTTATTTTTCCTCTCATTAAATCACCTCTTTTTGTTTTTCCTTTAACAATTTTGATTAATTCTCTTATTATGGTTCTTCCTATTCCTTTTGCTTTCTTCTTTTTAAATGCTATCAAAAAAAATTTTGAATTTCCTCAATGCTTTCTTGGATATAAAATGAGGGCAAATGAAGTCGTAACTAAAAATAAATTTGTATGGAGTTTGGAAAAAGATGGAAAGAAAAGGATATTTCCTGTAAAAGATTTTGATTTTAAGAAGTTTGGTGAAGAAGAATTATGGGTGAGTCCTCATCTTCCTTTACTTGTTTTTGTTTTTTTTGGCTATATTGTATCATTTATTTTTGGAGATATCCTTTTTTTCCTTCTTTCTCTTTTCCAATAATTTTTCTATTTCCTTTGCTCTCTTGTCCATTGTTTCAATCAATCTCTTTTGGCTCAGTATCAAATTTCTTACTGATTGCTTGAATTCTTCTGCAGCTGAATCTATTATTACGCCTATCAATCTTCTATGCCTATTTATTGCTTTCACAAGTCGCATATATTCATCAGCCATTTCCTTTCCCACTTCTTTTTTAAGTTCTTCATATATCTCTTTTGCTTCTCTTTCTCTTTCAAAAATATCCTCAAGTTTCTTAAGCAGAACTTCTCTCGTAAAAGGTTTTACAATATAATTCTCTATTTTATCTATTGGTTTATCTTTTGTATCATCTGGCGTAAGAGGGAGGGCAGTGAGCATTGAAACAGGAATGTCTTTCAGTTCATCATCTGCCTTTAATTTCTGAAGAGTTTCCCATCCATCCATTTTTGGCATTAAAATATCAAGAAGTATTAAATCTGGTTTCTCTTTCTTTGCTTTTTTATAGCATTCATCTCCATCATATGCTTCAAAAACTTCGTACTTATCCCTGAGCATTTTCTTAACTATATCTACTATTTCTGGCTCGTCATCAGCTATCAATATTTTCTTTTTCATTATAATGCCTCCTTAAGTTTTACCAAAACTTCTCTTATTGTATCTGAAGATTCAATAATATCCCTCACCAACTGCTTTCCAAAAGGTTGAAAATCTTCTCCTCCTCCTGCTTCTATCCTCTTTCTCACCATCTCCATCACAACATCAATTGAAGGCATTTCGAGATAAACTTTTTCTATATCTCTACCTTTAAGATGAATTTTTATATCTTCAACAATGTCAACAGATGCCAGAACAACAGATAAATTAACTTCTTCATCATCCAGCTTGCTCAAAATATATTTAAAAACATTATCATCCTTCATATATTCCACCTCATCCACCAAAAGCAGGACAGGTTTTTCCACATATTTTTTTCTTCTGAAAACTCTGGAGAAAAATGACGCTTTTATATTCTCCTCAAACTTTTCCTTAAATTCATCAAACTTAAGTTCTTCTCCCCCATGAAAATATACTGGAAGAACTTTATAATGTGGGGCAAATTCATTGATCCACAGTAGGAAAGTTGTTTTTCCTATTCCTGTTTTTCCAAGAACCCAGAAAATATAACTCTTCCCTCCGAGAGATTTCAAAATAATCTTCCTTGCTTCTTCTTTATAAACCATAAAGTGTGGATTTGGTTCGTTTGGACTCAAAAATACATTCTCTGGCATCTGAATATAAATATCTTTTCCTATATATTTCTTTCACTTTTTCTTGATTTTGCATTTTTGCTAAATAGAATGGGTTGTGGTTATTCTCCATCTTTTTCATTCCATTTTTCATATCAAGCGAGGGAATATTAAGTGGAGAGGAATTTAGTGAGGAAAAAATTGAGGAAGTTGCAAAAATATTGAAAGGAGAAGCAATAACTGAAGAGGAAGAAATAGACAAAAAAATAGACAAAAAAATAAGAAAAATAGAGGAAAGGATGAAGAAGTAGATCCAGCACCATTTTGCTGGTGCTGTTAACTTAAGCATTGCAGCATCTCCTGCAATGCTAAAATAAAACGTTCATACTCATTGTCTATCTTTATGTTTCTCTGATAAAATACAGGAGAATTATTAGATAAACTCTGATGACTCCGTATCCAGTTATAGTAGAAAATGTAAATGGAAAACCATAGATAAACATGTCTTATTTTCCATCTTTTACTCGGAAAATAATTATCAAATACTCTGGTTCTATCCTTTATTGTTTCTATAACTCTTTCCACATAATTT
>DRIF01000155.1 GCA_011052825.1 Thermoplasmatales archaeon | reverse complement strand
ACAAGCTTATGTTAACACCAAGTTTGAGATAACCAGATGTTTCATTTATTTCATGATAGCCATGTGGTGATGGTTCTGTTCTTGTTACAACTGGTGGTGAGCCGTCAACATAATAGGTATGGTTAAGCACATCGCATCTGTTGCTCACATTGTCTTTTGCCCAGTAGTATAATACATGCATGCATTCTTCATCAAAGCTTATGTTAACAAAATCATCCCATACAACATACCAGTAATAGTTGATTATTTCTGGGTCAGTGTAACCATATTGATTCTGCAGATATGTTCCATTTACTACTCCTTCTCCATCTTCAGTTGGATAGCTTACTTCATTGTATACATATCTCCAGAATATTGCTTCTACACCTGATTTGCATGGTTCATCTGGATAATCTTCTGCTGACAAGCTTATGTTAACACCAAGTTTGAGATAACCAGATGTTTCATTTATTTCATGATAGCCATGTGGTGATGGTTCTGTTCTTGTTACAACTGGTGGTGAGCCGTCAACATAGTATGTATAGGTGAAGATGGTGCTGTTATGAGAAACGTTATCTTTTGTCCATACATATAAAGTATGAGTGCATTCCTCCTGGAATGAAATGTTTACTGTATCATATGGAACAAAATACCATGAATAGTCAATCAATGCTGGGTCAGTATAATCATACCATCTCATCAATTCTTCACCTGTCACAACATCAGAAGAATCAGATATTGGATAGCTCGTTCCATTATATTCATATCTCCAGAATATTCCCTCTATGCCAGAGGCACATTCTCCTGGGTCTGTTGCTGTAATAGTTATGTTGGCTCCCAGCTTTATATAGGGGTCATGCCATGGATGATCTGGATAGGTAACATTAATTTCTGGTATTATATCGTCAACATGATATTTCTGCATATAAATGGGTGTTCTATCACTCACATTATCCTTAGCCCAGTAGTAGAGTTTATGCAAACAGTTCTCAGGCAGATGTATTTCAGTGTAATTGTCATATACAACATACCACCAATAATCAGTTATTTCTGACTCAGTATAACCATACAATATTGCAAGTTCACTTCCGTTAATTGCTCCTTCCTCTCCCTCCAATGGATAGCTTGTATTTTCATATTCATATCTCCAGAATATTGCTTCTACGCCAGATGCACATGTGCCTTCAGCATAAAATTCTGTTTTGAATGTATAATCATAATTCTCATTCTCGCCTCCGAAGATATAGCATCTTCCCTCCTTATATGGATTTCCGCCATCGCCAAGTAGCCATAATACAGTATCGTTATCTTCGGCGGTAGCAGAAATATAATAACTCTCTCCAGGAGTTAAAGATATAGGTGGATCGAAGTGGAACTGGAACCAAGTGAAATTATTGGGACCAACATATAATGTTGAGTTTCCAAGTGGATATAAACTGCTATTCAGGATAGTTACAGTAACATATGTTCCATTTTCTTCTGTTAAGAGTGCAATCTGTACAGCATCCAGTGTATCAGCATAGGGTATGAATTCTTGGGCATTCCATGGCATAAATGGAGTGTTTGGAGTGAGATAACCTTCAATGACATAATAATAATCGTCTGGGACATGTTTCTGGTCAACTGCCTTTTCTCCACCTTCTCCAGGAATATCATGTACATCAATTATTATTGGTGAGCATGCTTTCAGATATGGCACCTCACTAACAACTAAATCAACACTTACATCGTTAATAATCCACCATCCTTCCTGGAATTCTGGGCCACCTCCTGAACTCATCCATAAAGTGTCACCTTCGCTAAGGTTACCATCTCCATCTGTATCTACCCAACCCACTATAGTATAGTTATTACAATATTCAGGTGATATCTCATGCCATATTGAGAGATATGGATTTGACATAACCCACTCCCACCACAATGGATCAGGAACCATTAATTCAACATACATATCTCCCTGGAATGCTGGAGCAAACTCAGATAAATTCAGGGTTATTGTTATATTTTCAATTGTATACCATCTTGCCCTCTCATTTTCATCAATCATTTTAATATTATCTCCTATAGTAACATAGCCGTCATAATCCTCATCATAGTAATCAATTATGTCATACCAATTGCAGAATCGTGGATATAACTCATGCCATGCATTAATTAAAACTGAGTCCCAGTTAACAGGCCATATGGGTTCAATTGGTATAGCGGGATGAAGATAAACAAGATTCTCTGGGTCATAATAGCCATGTCTTGGATGCCTCTTTATTATCACAGGTGGTGAGTTATCAACCCTATATGTCTGGATATGAATTTCGCCATGATTCAAAACATTGTCCTTTGTCCAGTAATATAAATCATGGATGCATTCATCATAGAAATGTACACCCAAGCTATCATTGTATACATACCATAGATAAATTCCATAAAATTCATTATTAATAACTGTATCATTGTAATATATGCTAATATTCACAATTTCTCCATGCAATGTTGCATTGTCTGTTTCATTAAATGGATGCCATATTCCATTGTAATAATATCCATAGAATATATCTTCAACACCAGAAGCACATTCTCCTGTATCATTAGCAGTTAAATTAATGCGCTCGCAACATTTTATGTATTTATATCCAACCTCCCATTCCCATTCTGCATATTCAAAACCACCCCACATATCATATACCATTACTGTATAGTTTATTGTTTCTCCTGGAGGTATAGTTGGAATTTCATATGTCATTTCATCTGCATTCACACCATACATCCAGTGAAGCAGGGTTATGCCATCATCACCATATATCTCTCTAACAATCAGTTCCAACCCTTCTAACGGCGTGTCCCCTGTATTAGTTATTGTAAAGTTAATAGCCTGGCTCTTATTCGATGAATAGTCTTGTCTCCATCCATTTCCATCAAGGGATTCATTTACCCACGTTCCATTTACATAAAATATATTGTTTTCGCCAGCAAAAATCGGGTCAACTTCAACAATTAAACCATCTGGGGTATCAACATAAAATCCATGTGGATATGGATGCTCTTTTAGTATGACAGGTGGTGTGTTGTCAACATGAACAGTTTGCCTGTATATCTCTCCAGTATTGCCCAAGTCATCAACTGCATAATATTCAATCATGTGATAACATTCTTCATCAATGTATGTAATGATATTTTCATTCATCTCTCCAGATGTCCAGTTTATCACCACATCCCATTCTCCAGATGTTTCATTCCATATCAAAATTCTGTAATAAATAGTATAACTGTTCACGGAACAATTCATTGTCCAATAAGCAGTGATATTGGTAAATCCTATAAATGAAAGGGATGGGTTCAACTCTAAACCAAAATGCACCCACTCGCAATATTCAACTGGATGTTCTTTATCAACCCATGTTACTTCCACACCATAAGGCATTTCTTTTACAACAGGAGGAGCTCCCCATCCTCCATACCATACATTTCCAATTGGCGTTGACAAAGCATATGGCTCTATAGGTGGATCATACCAGTCAAAAATATCATTTGGTGTGATACCTCCCCAGAATTCAAGTTCAAAATTGTTTACCGCAACACTGTTATTGTTATGAATGTCAAAATTAAGTAAACTCTGCAGAATTTCCCAAGATCCAGTTGATGCATTAAATTCAACAACCGCCTCACTGACAAATCTTCCCAAAATATCCCATGGGGTATCATTCCATGCCACAGTATATCTGATTAAAACAGCTTGATCAACGGGAGAAAGCCCAATAAAAGCGCTAAATGGATTTCCTATTCCTGCTGCAGGGATGATATGGCTACCAATACCCAGCCATGGTAAGGAATCTGTTTCCTCCCAAGTGAGATTGTTCAAAGGAATATCATAGGAAAGATTCACATATTCAATAGTTACATTAATGTCTTTGGATGCAAAATTATAGATAGAAAATCCTGCTCCAACTAATTCTCCTTCCCACCATGTCCATGGAATGGGTATTTCTGGTTGTAACTTCACCAGTTCTGGCACATCTGTTGCATTTATGTAAATTGGAGTGTTTGAGGTAATAAATTCTGCTCCTGTTTCATTTTCATAATAAGGCATGCCATATTCCTTTGTTATATTTGGCGGAGTGTTATCAACAAAAACATTTAGCCATCCTTCTATGCCATTGCCCAAATCATCCTCGATATAATAATATATCAAATGACTACATTCTTCATCAATAAAAATTGTTACATTTTCATCAGATGTAATATTCCAATTATATGGCTCATCAGATGTTGCATTGAAAACTGCCCACAAAATGTGATATGAACCAACAATACATTCTCCTGTTCCATTATCAGTGGCATTAATCCATATTGGCGTGGAGAAGTTAATAAACCATGCATTTCCCTTCAGCCATTTTGGTTCTCCTATCTCAACAGTATAATCTGGTGGGGTATTGTCGACCAAGAAGTAAGTTGAATTATGCTCTTCAGCATTACCACTATAATCAACACTCCACCATTCCAAAGTATGATTGCATTCTTCTAGGAAATAAATTACAACAGATATATTGCCTGTTGTATTGTCCAAATCATTTGCATCATTATCATATACCACATGTGGCGTTGATGTTCCATTCCATGTTATTATATAATGCAGTTCTTCAACGCCACTACCATTATTACATCCATCATCTGTAGCATTCAGCCATATTGGTGTTGAAAAATTAACGAAATAACCATATTGAGGATTGCCTACTTCTATGATTGTTGTAGGTGGTGTAACATCAGAATAGTATGTTACATTATGCAATGTTTCAATATTTCCTAAGGCATCTATTGCATACCATTCTATATGATGAGTGCAGTTTTCATCAAATGTGAATTCTACAGGTGATGGAGCAGGAGTGCTCCAGTTGTACTCAACCCATCCATCATATTCATTCCAAACTCTCCAGAATATCTTTGCGCCTCCAACTGCACATCCTGTGCCATACGGATCTGGATCAGATGCCTCTATTCTAAATGTCGTATTTGTATTCACATAGTTTCCATTATGTGGTCCATCTATAATTGAAATATCTGACTCAGGAGGAACTTCATCACAGTATAAAGTCGTGTTCTTTACTCCTTCTGTATTGCCCAACCTATCTTCAGCATAATATTCAACATAATGTTTACACTGCTCTGTAAAGTTAAAGGCAACATCACTATTCCATGCTCCTGTCTGCCATGCACTCCATCCAGTAAACTGATTCCATATACGATAGTGTATCCTTGTCTCTCCTACTGCACATTCTCCACCATCAGTGGCATGCAAAATCATTGTTGTAACCAGTTTTACATAATTTCCTTCATGTGGATCTCCTATAGAGAGTTGTGTATTTGGTGGACTGTTGTCCACATAATGCGTCTGATTGTGATGTGTTTCCTCATTTCCAGCATAATCAACGCTCCAATATTCAATGCGATGTTCACATTCCTCACTGTGATAATCTCCTATTGTGAAATTACCTGTATATTCAATTATTCCCGTAACATTTTCCCATGTTGAACCATTGAGCCACCATATTCTGAAATAAGTATGATTTACTCCAGACGCGTTATCATATGCTGTTAGATTAATTGGAGTGTTTGATTTGATATAGTCACCCCAACTTGGGGAGCCAACTGTTTTTGTGGTATATGGAGGTGTAGTATCATTTCCTGTTGGAGCCAATGGTGTCAAATGCCACACATTCGCCCATACATATCCTTCATATTCAGTTTCACCTAAGATTACATTTGCGGTATTTACCCCAGTATCGTTATAATATTGCCATTCATTTGCAGTATCATTCCAGAATGCTATTCCAATAAGTTCATCTTCAGTTATTCCTACATTATCCAAATCCTGTTGAGTATAATATATTGTAATATTTATAGGCCACACAATTAAAGATTCATCTCCAACATCTACATCTATGTAGAATAATGGAAATACATTTATCGGCTCTTCTCCTCTCGGATTTCCGCTATAATTTGTTATTGTTATCCAGGTATTTCCAGTTGTTGTAACGTTAACCTTTGTTTTCATTTCTTCTGTTAAGTTAAATTCATGACTTCCTGTGCCAATTTCATAATAATTGCATTGTTCCACACTCACATTTGTCCATGGGTCAAAATGAATATACCAGCTAATGTTCTCTCCATCTCCATTTGCTGGATGTCCTGTTACAGGATCTGTCCAAGTATCATTATAGGGCCCATTATCAGCGCCCCAATAATTCCATGTTGCATCTATGTAAGGAGTGAATCCTATTACCTCATACCATACCCCACCATACTGATTATCATATATGTTATTCCAGAGAATTTGTGTATCTGTATTGTAATAGTATCCAGTTGCACTTGGTCCTCCTTCTACATATATTCCACCATCATTTCCTGTTATTGTATTTCCAAATATGAGTGTGTGATTTGAATCCCCCATAATATGAATGCCTGTAGTGAGTCCATCATATACCAAGTAATTCTCTGCAATATAATTCTCTATAATTTTATTCCAAGAGGAATTCTCTAACCATATTCCAGCCCACATATTCCCAACTATTGTATTATTTATAATATAACTGTAATTTGTGTAATAAAAATAGATTCCAGGATAAACATAATCCATCCATCCATTATAAGAAATATTGTTGTTTTCTATCGTTATATTTTCGCAAGATTCAGCATATATACTCCCACCACCATTTCCTATAACATCATTTCCAACAATTGTTTCATTATCTGTTCCCAATAAAATAATTCCATACCAATTATAAGAAATATTGTTATAACTTATTGTATTCCATGAGAGCCAGCTCCAGTTGGTCATTATAAGTATTCCACGGTCATTCCATGTTATATTATTCATGTAAAATTCATTATAACTTGAATTAACCAACCAAATACCTGCACCCATGTCCCCCTGATTCCATGTAATATTATTATATGAAATATTGCAGTATGTTGAATTTTCTAAAAGTATTCCAACATCATTATCTGATATATTGTTATTATACTGAATGTAAAAATTGGTTACATTGGCTATGTAAATGCCCATCTCATTATCCAAAATTCTGTTCTTTTTGATATACCAATAACTTGTAGCGTTTGCCCCAATTCCAATCTCTGGGTCAATTATGGTATTATTATAAATTGTAATATTGTTAGCTGTCCAGTTTCCATCTGCTCCTATTCCAGCAGATCCTAAGCCCATTCCACTAATGTTTTCAATAGTGCTATTTGCAATATAAATGAATGCAGGAGCATCTATCCCCAAAGGTACATAATCTGCCCACATAACTATTCCAACAGCGTAATTGCTTGCTGATATATTATGAATGTAATTACCATTATCAATTGTAATATTTGTGACATAACTATGAACGGTTATTCCCGTAGCATGTCCAGCATCCATTATATGGTGAATTTCATTGTTTAATATGAAGACGGTATCAATATTACCGCCATCTCCATATAACATTATTCCATGAGCATATGCTGTGGCCGATATATTATAAATTTGGTTTCCCTCAATTGTGATATCTGTACATCCTCTTCCTACATCTATTCCTTCTGCATTTGTCGTGGAAGTGTTTCCCATCTCCTTTATTATGTTATTCTGAATTGTAATATTATTATGCCATTGTGAAACAACAATGCCATTTGTTCCATTATATATGGCGAGACCATCTATTGTAACATTATCTGCATCTACAACTATGCATGTTCCACCATGCCCATCTATAACTGGCGATGAACCTGCTTGCAACGTTATCTCCTTATCGATAACTAAGTTTTCATTATATACTCCATCATGAACAACTATTGTTGTTCCTGTTGCTTCATTTATTGCTGGCTGGATATAGTCAAAATGGTCATAATTTGGATTCCAGTCCCACTCCAACATTGCTATATTTCCGGTTCCTCTCGTTGTTTCGTCTCCAAATACTCTTTCCGTATTATAGAAAATATAAACATTGCTTCCATCTATTAAAGCACGAGGCCACATATCTACCATTGGCGTTCCAACATATCCGCCATAAGTAAGCCATTTTGTTGTTGTAGTATTCAATCCAGTTAATGTTGAAGCGGTTCTATAATTCATCCATTGCTTTGTTGCAGTATCATTCCATGGAGCCCATATGAAAATGTAGTCACCATTTCCATTTACTTGAGCTAACAATGGGTCACAATCATGAACTCCAGCTGGCTCTGTAATTTGAACGACTGCTGTTGGCGTTGTAGGCCAGCTCTGGCTTGTATCATTGTAAACATAGAAGTAATATTTATCCGGTGTAACACCCCATCCATTTGTAAAGTATAAGATCATGTCTCCATTTGAATCTTCATACAATCTTGTGATCGGCCCGCTAACTGTACATCCCTGAATTGTTGTGGCTGACGACCAGCTCGTTCCATTATAAGAAGCCACATTTACAGCATTACCAGCATTCCAGGAAAGCCATATCTTTCCATCATGAGTTAAAACATCTAAATGATGCCCATAAAATCCTGTGAATTGCTCTGTTGACCAAGTTGTTCCATTATCAGATGTATACCAGTATACTATTTTGTTTGCTCCTCCACTCATATTTGTTGCAAATACGTATATATCGCCATTATATTCACATGCTGCGGTCTGTCCTTGATAAATTTTATCAGAGCCTGCTGAGCCTGGTGGCATATTTGGAACCGCTTGTGCTGTAGCTGTTGCCAGCCCTTCTACTGTAGTGGCCACTTTATAATATATTACGTAATGGTTATTATCTGGATTTCCTGTTCCATAATTTCCGGTAAAATCTTCGGATTT
>DRIF01000154.1 GCA_011052825.1 Thermoplasmatales archaeon | reverse complement strand
TTACGCAGCATGCGGTGGATTGATATATGATTCAGATGATGTGATAATAACAAATAATACTCTGGATGGCAATTTAGTTGGAGTTTACTATTATGGAGGTAACGGAACAATCGCATATAATACATTCACAAATAATAAGTGGGCTATTAATTTATATGGAGATGCTTACATATATGGCAACACATTTTCAGGCAATACGTATAACCTAACATACATGGCAGAAATTGTTGGAACAAATCATTTCTGGGATGTTATCCAGGATGCAATAAATAATGCAACAGATGGGGACACAATAAAAGTTTATGATGGAGTATATGAAGAAAGCTTGACTATTGATAAAAGCATTAATTTAATTGCTGGAAGTAGTCCAGTTATAAAATGTCCAGCAACCCCAGAGGATGTAAAAATACAGGAAAGTACTCATACTTTTGAATACGTCATTGGAATATTTGGAGGAACCTATGGCAGTGGAAATGATACATATTATGGACCAGGAACAATAAATGTAAATATATCTGGTTTTACGATTGACAGCAATGATAAAACTCCCTCAGATAGGTTTGTTGGAATATTCTTTAGAAACTTGATCGGAAATATATCAGGTTGCACAATTGTTAATACAAGTGTTGACGGTAAAGAAACATTTGGAATATTGGGCTATGGAGGGAATAGCGACATAACAATTTATGGCAATACAGTAAACCAGTTCGGTAGAGGAGGAATAGGTGTTAATTGTGGATTAGGTGCTACCTGTTTGGTGAAGGAGAATACTGTTGTTGGACCTGGCAAGAATCCAGTTGTTACATGGGCTCCGAATGGAATCCAGGTTGGTTACGGAACAACTGGGATAATTACAGAAAATGATGTTTCCTCTTGTGGATGGAATGGCTCATCTTGGAGTGGAACAGGAATCTTAGTTGTTGATACAAATGTGAGTTCGGTGACAGTTGATAATAATTATGTCCATAATTGTGAGAGTGGTATTGTTTTTGTTGCATACTGGGATTATTGCTCCAGTGCAGTTATAACCAATAATACTGTGGAAGATACTGATTGGTCGATTGCTCTTCATAATGATATAAGAAGTGCCACCATTATGTACAATACCGTTGTAAACTGTACAGGAGATTGTATAGATGTGTGGAACTATTCATGGTTTGCTGGTGCACCAACCAATGTTGAAATCCATTATAACAACTTTATGGACGCTGTGTATGATGGACTATGGGTTGGTTCTTATGTCACTCAAACAGTTGATGCAGAATACAATTATTGGGGGCATCCATCTGGACCATATAATGCAACATTAAATCCAACTGGACAGGGAGTAAGTGTTGTTGGAAATGTTGATTTCATCCCATGGTTAGATGATGAATGGCCAGATGATGATTATGATTATAATGAAACATCTGGTGTTGAGGATGCTTACTATGAGGATGTACCTGCTGGGACAGAAACAACTGTAGATGGAACTGCAGACACAGACACAACTGTAACTGTAAATTCGACAAATCCAATAGGAGTAACCATTTTATTATATGAAGGCAACCCAGAAGGAACAAATCAGGGTGCCTATGCAATGGGAAAATATCTGGATATAATAATAAATGATACTTCTGGAGTGCAGTGGCCGATTAATATTACAATTTATTATACCCTACAGGATTTGATTGATTCTGGCTTAAGTGAAGATGATATAGTCGGAATAATGTTCTGGAATGGAACAGCTGGGGAATGGCAGTATTATAATGATACTGGTGTGAATAAAGATTACTTTGATGGAACATATATTGGATATGTGTGGGCAAATGCATGGCATTTAACACCTGTTGGCTTGGGAGGAAATGACACTCAGGCGCCAACAACAACAAAGACAGTTGGTCAGCCAAAATATGGACCATTCCCACCATATGATTTGTATGTTACTTCTTCCACACAATTCAATTTAACAGCAGTTGATAATCCATCAAATGGTTCAGGTGTTAATGCAACATATTATAGAATATGGTACAATGGGGCATGGACACCATGGACATTATATACTGGCAATTTCACTTTAACTGGAGAATGTAAGCATTATTTAGAATTCTACAGCGTTGACAATGCAGGAAATGCTGAAGCTGTGCATAACCAAACTCATTATGTTGATGACACACCGCCACAGTCATTCTTAGTTGTTGGAGATCCAAAATGGCCTCAAAATCAGGGGGCAACATTTGTAACAACTTCCACTGTAATAACATTATATGCAAATGATATTTATGGCCCATGTAATGTTGGCTCATTCCATATGCATTATCGTATATGGAATGGAACATGGACCCCATGGCAGGTTGGTGGGTTAGGAGAAGTGATAAATATTACATTTAGCGAAGAGTGCAAGCATTATATTGAATATTATGCTGAAGATAATTTGGGCAATACTGAGACAACAATACATAACAGAACCTTCTATGTTGATGATACCCCACCAACAAGCAGTATTGAATTAGGAGAGCCAAAATGTGGATATGCATTAGAATTTGATGGAAACGATTATGTGGATATTTCAAACCCAGATA
>DRIF01000153.1 GCA_011052825.1 Thermoplasmatales archaeon | reverse complement strand
TATTCATTGCCTCTATAGGATAAGTTTTCAGTATTTGACGGGTAGCAACAGAATGAGTTAGCCTATTATTTACATGTACTTTTACCAGCGGAATGAAATCTTTCATATTTCCTCCTATGCCACCAAAAATTTTTGAGAAGAGACCGAATTCTTTTTCTACTCTGTCTATTATTACTATGCCGCCTAATGGAAATGTTATATTCTTCATAAGGAGATATTGGCAAAGCCAATATCTCTTTTTAGGCGGCTAACTGGCAAATTCAGGTTTTATAATGTATCTAACATGGGTGAATCCTTTGATAAGAAGCATGAAACATTAACTCTAAATGCAGAAAGGTTCATTCCAAAAATTGTTTTTAGAAGAAACAAACAAAAGATTCCTGAAAAGTTTTATTTTCATGAATTAATACTCCAAGCATCGGTGAGAAGAAAACTTATTGATATACTTGACGAAATTATAAATAATTTTAACTTAGATTGTAATGTAAATGATTTTGAAATTTTGGGTGAAAAGGCCCTTCCTGAAGGATTTGTTGATGTGTTTTTAAAATTAAAACATCCCATTGGTTCAAACAATTATATATTGGTTGAGGTTAAAACAGGAAAAGCTTCTAAAAAGGACTTTGAGCAACTTAAACATTACCTCTCTGAATTCAAAGGAGAGAATGTTGGAGGTATATTAGTTGCTAGGGATTTCCCTAAGAGAAAAATGTTAGGTGAAGATAAGAGAATTATACCTGTGAAATATTTGTTCAATTCCCTAAATATCGAAGAAGAGTATCTATATGAAGAGTTACTAAAAATGCTTACATTGGAGGTAGCTAAATGAAAAAAAGAAAATTTTTGTTTTTGACTCCGGATGGAGTTACCTATTCTTCTTGCAATGAACCATATCCTGATGTGGAAAATTTACAAGTTCTGGGGTGGGCAGAAGGCTTTAATGAGGAAGAAGCTTTTAATACTTTTTTGAGAGATAGTAAATGGGTTTACGAAACTGGTTTCAGAGAAATAATGTGCGTTGAAATAAAACATCCTATCCGAAAAAGTAAAAGATTTTTCGTCGACCATCAACAGGAAAAGAAGAGCCATCTTTGTCCTAAGAAGTAACACAAATGCCCGAAAGAACAGAAGTGGGGATATTTTTGAAAGAATGTGCCAGCAAAAAATAGAGAAACTAATTGGTAGTAGATATTCTTCTGTAAGTAATGATCCAAGATTTTCGCTTTATCCAATAGTTACAAAAGGCAAAAGTAAGGGAAAGACCCATGATATTGTGATTTATAAAAATGATAGACCATTCCTGATAGTTGAATGCAATTTTTATAATGTAACGGGAAGCAAACCCATTTCTATAGCAGAAAGCTATATTGAGATGCATAGAGTTGCGAAAGCTCATAACGTAGAGTTTTTATGGGTAACTGATGGCCCAGCTTGGCATAAAATGAAGGAACCTTTACTAAGGAGTATGAAAGAAATAGAATGGATACTTAACTACAGGATGCTAGGACTCATAAAGAGGATATTAAAATGAATAAAATTTACACCGCTAGCGACACTTTGCGGTGCTTCGCACCTTGCCCCTATCGGGGGTCACTTAACAAGTAGGTATCTGGCTCTAGTGCTTCGTGCATTCACCCAAGTCCTCGCTTTGTTCGGACTTCACACATCCGCCAAACATTATATACCATTCCACCTCCAAAGACTTAAGATGGGTAAAATATAAAAAACTGTAAGAGTTTAAATTAAAGGAGGCGTAAATTATATGAAAACAAAAAATAAAAAATGGTTTTCAAGATTTGTGGTATTGACTGTTGTTTATTTATCTTTGTTTATACTCCTTGAAATTGTCTCTGCTGTTGACCCGCCAGTATTAATATCCATCTCTATTACTCCCGACCATCCTACTATGACTGTAGGAGAAACCTTGACTTTTACTGCCACAGGATATGATCAATACGGAGATCCTTTCCCATTATACGATCCTCAATGGTGGGCAAATCCTCAATACGGAACATTAACTGTAGATCCCCAGGATCCAGCAAAGGCATCTTTTACTGCCACGGCTGTAGGAATCGCGGGGATGATGTGCGAAGAGGGAGGGACTCAAATTTCTGGTTCCACTGAGATAACCATTATAGAAGGAGGAGAATTGGCAAGGATAGAGATAACCCCACCAGAGGTGACTTTAAAGGTGGGGGAGCAACAACAGTTCACTGCAAAGGGGTATGATACAGACAACAATGAGGTTTCTATTAGCCCTATCTGGTCAACAACTGGTGGCACCATTACCTCTAATGGACTTTATACATCCACCACTCCAGGTGATTTTACTGTAACAGCATCTGTTCAAGGTAGCAGTGTTATTGGCACTGCTACTGTTCATATCATCCCGTCCGGGACGACTGTGGAAGCATCCACGGGCTCTGGCATTGTATATTTCGCAATCTCAACAGGAACGCTGGAGAACCTGACAGCAGTTGATGAGACAACATTGCCAGAGGAAGGAAAGCCATCTCTTGTATTCCAGCATGGCTTCTTCTCATTCAATATCACAGGTTTGACATCCTCCATACATCAGAAGGTGAATGTTACCATCACATTGCCATCAAATGTTCCTGTAGGAACACAGTACTGGAAATATCATGCTTCCGAAGGATGGGTTCAGATACCGATGGGAAGCGATGATGGTGATGATGTGATAACCATTATGCTTGAAGATGGTGGACTAGGAGATGGTGATGGAGAATGCAATGGCGTAATCGTTGATTCAGGAGGACCAGGCATTCCACATTCAGTAACAAAAGCGCCGACACTAATGCTAATAGGAATAATATTGATTGTGGGGGTGTTATTGGCAATTGGAGCAATCATAATCAAAAAGAGAGGTAATTGAATTTAGAGCTTTGGATAAGTGCTTCGCTCCTTGCCCTTTAAGGAACATAACGACTCAGGCAACAGATAAAAACATTTATATTCTCCTAATAAATTAATAATCATATGGTGGATAATAAGCTGAGGGAAGAAAATATAGTATTTTAGGAATTGTCTTTGCAATATTATCATTGGTTATTTTACCAATTGTTTTTGGACCACTTGCAGTAATTTTTGGAATCATTGCTGTTATTAAAGATGACATCAAGTTAGGCATTACTGCAATTGTTTTAGGAGTTATATTAGCAGTCATCAGCACATTAATGGCAATGTTTTTTTTAGCAATATAATGTCTTTTGCCTGTGATTTCTTTGTAAAATCAAAATTTTGTTCGCTATATTTCTACTCGCATCTCTTGCTTAATTCAAGAGGTTTAACAACAATTAAAAAGGAAAGCTCTATTTCGCTTTTCCAAAATTTACTTCCTATCAAATTATCGCCACACACCACCTTCATACAAATATTTATAAACATAGCTCATTTACCATCATGGCAAGGTTTCCAGAAGCAGAAGCACGTACACTCAATAAACTCATATGTATGAGATGTAATGCAAGAAATCCACTTAAAGCAAAGAAATGTAGGAAATGTGGCTCAAAAAGATTGCGTCCAAAAACAAAGGAAAGGAAGGGAGCAGGAGCTTAACCAAATTTAGTTTAACTGCATTTTACGTTTGCACATTTTTTCCACTTTTTTCCTTTACTTAGTATGGTTATTAGCGGAGCGCCACATTTCTTGCAATAATCGCCTTCAAAAAAAACGCTTCCTTTTTGGGGGAGAGGGTAACTATTACTACACTTTGGAAAGTTTGAACATCCTATGAAGCGCTTTCCTTTTGTAGATTTTCTTAAGATAAGATTTCCATCACATTTATTGCATTTACCAAAATAATTCTGTTTCATTAATGCTCCTTTTATTGCATCTCCTATTTCATCTTCATTTTTTTCAAGTATTTCAAATGCCTTATTCAATATTTCCTTTGATTCTTCAACAACTTCTTCAAATTTTTTCTCCCCTTCAGCAATTTTATTCATCTCTTCTTCTAAATGGGATGTCATGTCTGGTTTTGTTATCATTTCTGCTCCTTTTTTCAACGCCTCAACAACAGCAAATGCAGTTGGAGTTGGAACAATTTTCTTCCCCATTATATAATTTCTTTCATACAACTTACTTATTATTTCATGCCTTGTTGATTTTGTTCCAAGACCCATTTTTTCCATTTCAACTATCAAACTCCCTTCTGTATATCTTTTTGGAGGATTTGTTTTATCCTTTCTCTTTTTGACTTCTAAAATTCTTACTTCCTCTCCCTC